>JAEZHS010000688.1 GCA_023436825.1 Pseudomonadota bacterium
CGGCATCAGCTGGTTGAGCAGCGGCAGGATGATGCCGATCGCCAGAACGAACAGCACGCCGGCGCGCAGGCTCGGCCCCATGCCCTGCCAGAGGAAACGCGTGATCATTCGCCGGGCCTCATTCGACGGACCGGCCCTTCAGCGCGAACAGGCCGCGCGGCCGGCGCTGGATGAACAGGATGATGAACACCAGCACCAGGATCTTGCCCAGCACGGCGCCGGCGTAGGGTTCGAGGAACTTGTTGACGATGCCGAGCGCAGTCGCGCCGACCAGGGTGCCGAAGAGATTGCCGACGCCGCCGAACACCACGACCATGAAAGAGTCGATGATGTAGCCCTGGCCGAGGTTGGGGCTGACATTGTCGATCTGGCTCAGCGCCACGCCGGCGAGACCGGCGATGCCCGAGCCCAGCCCGAAGGTCAGCGCATCGACGCGCGGTGTCCGGATGCCCATCGCAGAAGCCATCGGCCGATTCTGCGTGACGGCGCGCATGTAGAGGCCGAGCGGCGTCTTGCGCAGCACCAGGATCAGGGTGACGAACACCATGAGCGAGAAGACCACGATCCACAGGCGGCCGTAGGTAACGGTGATCTGCCCGACCTGGAAGGCGCCCGACATGAAGGACGGCGCGCCGACTTCGCGATTGGACGGGCCGAAGATCGAGCGCACGGCCTGCTGCAGCACCAGCGACAGGCCCCAGGTGGCGAGCAGCGTATCGAGCGGACGGCCGTACAGGAAACGGATGATGCCGCGTTCGATGGCGATGCCGACGGCTCCGGCGACCACGAAGGCCAGCGGCAGGGCGATCACCAGCGACGCGTCGAACAGGTGCGGCGCCGAGGTCCGGATGATGTCCTGGACCACGAACGTCGTGTACGCGCCGAGCATGACCATCTCGCCATGCGCCATGTTGATCACGCCCATGGTGCCGAAGGTGATGGCGAGGCCAATGGCCGCCAGCAGCAGCACCGAGCCCAGCGAGATGCCGTACCAGACGTTCTGCGCGGCCTCCCAGGCGGCCAGCGTCTGGCGCACCGAGGCGGCCGCCGCGTTGGCCGCGGCCTTCACCTCGGGATCGGACTGGGAATTGATCGCCGCCTGCAGCACGCTCAGCGCATCGCGGTTGCCCTTCTCGCGCACGACCTCGAGCGCCGCGAGCTTGTCCGGCTTCGAAGCATCGGAGGACAGCACCACGGCGGCGCGCGCCTCCTGGAAAGCCGTCTTGATGCGCGGGTCCTTCTCGGCCGCGATCGCGGCGTCGAGCGCCGTCAGCGCCGCCGGATCGGGCCGCTTGAACAGCGAGTCGGCGGCACCGCGGCGCACCCGGGCATCGGGGCTCATCAGCGTCAGCGAGCCCACGGTTGCCTCGATGACGCCGCGCAGGCGATTGTTGACGCGCACGCGGTCGAGCTGACCTTCGCTGCCCGTGCCGGCCGGCTTGCCGGTGATGGCGTCCTCCAAGGTGAGAGTGCCGCTGCCCTTGCCGATGACGACGGCATTGTCGGATTTGCGGACATAGAGCTGGCCCGCGCCCAGCGCCTCGAGGATGGGCGCCGCCCGCGCGTCGCCGGACGCCGCAAGAGCGCCGATCGCCGTCTCGCGGTCGCCGAAGCCGCCGGTGGTGAGATTGTTGACGAGGGCCGGAAGATCGGCAGCCCAGGCCGTCGCGGTGATCAACACCGCGGCCAGCGCCGACGACACCCCCGCTAGCAGGCGCAGAAAAGACATGACTTTAACGAATAACCCCAAGATCAGAACGGGGCGACTCGAAAGTCGCCCCGCGCCTGTGAGTTGCACCAACCGGTGCTTACTTGCCCTTGCCGCCGCACTTGCCCGAGACGACGTTGAAGTTGCCGCAGTTCATGGGCTTGCGCCAATCGGCGATCAGGTCCTTGGAGTCCGGCAGGTAGGGCGACCACTCTTCCGCGACCACGAGGCCCGGGGTCTGCCACACCGTGTCGAACTGGCCGTTGCCCTGGATCTCGCCGATCAGCACGGGCTTGGTGATGTGATGGTTCGGCATCATCGCCGAGTAGCCCCCCGACAGGTTCGGCACCGTGATGCCGATCATGGCGTCGATCACCGCGTCAGAGTCCGTCGTGCCGGCCTTCTTCACCGCCTCGATCCACATGTTGAAGCCGATCACATGGGCTTCCATCGGATCGTTGGTCTCGCGCTTGGTATTCTTGGTGAAGGTCTGCCACGCCTTGATGAAAGCCTCGTTGCCCGGGTTCTTCACTGACTGGAAGTAGTTCCAGGCCGCGAGGTGGCCGATCAGCGGCTTGGTGTCGATGCCGGCGAGCTCTTCCTCACCGACCGAGAAGGCGACGACCGGGATGTCCTTGGCCTTGATGCCGGCGTTGCCCAGCTCCTTGTAGAACGGCACGTTGGCGTCGCCGTTGATGGTCGACACGACGGCGGTCTTCTTGCCGGCCGAGCCGAACTTCTTGATCTCCGCCACGATCGACTGCCAGTCGGAGTGACCGAACGGCGTGTAGTTGATCATGATGTCTTCCTGCTTGACGCCCTTCTGTTTGAGGTACGCCTCGAGGATCTTGTTGGTCGTGCGCGGATAGACGTAGTCGGTGCCGGCGAGCACCCAGCGCTGCACCTTCTCGTTCTGCATCAGGTAGTCAACGGCCGGAATCGCCTGCTGGTTGGGCGCCGCGCCGGTGTAGAACACGTTGCGCGAGCTTTCCTCGCCCTCGTACTGCACGGGGTAGAACAGGATGCCGTTCAGCTCCTCGAACACCGGCAGCACCGACTTGCGGCTGACCGATGTCCAGCAGCCGAACACTGCGGCGACCTTTTCCTTCTGCAGGAGTTCGCGCGCCTTCTCGGCGAACAATGGCCAGTTCGACGCCGGATCGACGACCACGGCCTCGAGCTTGCGGCCCAGCACGCCGCCCTTCTTGTTCTGCTCCTCGATCAGCATCAGCATGACGTCCTTCAGCGTCGTCTCGCTGATCGCCATCGTGCCCGACAGAGAGTGCAGCACGCCGACCTTGATCGGCGCCCCTTGCGCCAGGGCGCTGCCCGCGGCGCCGGCCAAC
>JAEZHS010000733.1 GCA_023436825.1 Pseudomonadota bacterium
GGCCGAGAAGTTCACCGCCATGCGATGACGCAGGATGGGACCGGCCAGCGCCACGACGTCGTCGACCGACGGCGCGATGCGGCCCTGGATGATGGCGCGGGCGCGGCAGGCCAGCATGAAGGCCTGGCTGGCGCGCGGGCCGGGGCCCCACGCGACGCGCTGGCGCACGACGTCGAGGTCGCTCGATTCCGGGCGGCCGGCGCGCACCAGCTTCAGGATGGCGTCGACCACGCTCTCGCCGATCGGCAGCCGCCGGACGAGCGCCTGGGCCGCCATCAGGTCGGTCGGCGTCAGTGTCGGGGTCGCGACCGCGGTGGTGGCACCGGTCGTGCCGATCATGATCTGGCGCTCGGCGCTCTCGTCGGGATAGCCGCCATCGACCTGCAGCAGGAAGCGGTCGAGCTGGGCCTCGGGCAGGGGATAGGTGCCTTCCTGCTCCAATGGGTTCTGCGTGGCGAGCACGTGGAACGGCGCGGGCAGGTCGTAGCGCTTGCCGGCGACCGTGACGTGCTTCTCCTGCATGCTCTGCAGCAGCGCCGACTGGGTGCGGGGCGACGCGCGGTTGATTTCGTCGGCCATCAGCAGCTGGGCGAAGACCGGACCCTCGATGAAGCGGAAGGAGCGCCGGCCGGTGTCGCTTTCCTCGAGCACTTCCGAGCCGAGGATGTCGGCCGGCATCAGGTCAGGAGTGAATTGGATGCGCTTGGCTTCCATGCCCAGCACCACGCCCAAAGTCTCGACCAGCTTGGTCTTGGCGAGGCCCGGGACGCCGATCAACAACAGGTGGCCGCCCGACAGCAGCGCAACCAGCGTTTGATCGATGACATCCTGCTGGCCATAAATGACCTTGCCGATCGAGGCGCGCGCGGCGCGGAGCTGAGTGCCCAGGCGCTCGATGTCGGCCAAGGCGGCGAGGGCGTCGGCGTCGGTCGCAGTCGAAGTGTCTGGGGCCACCGGGGCGCTCCTGTTGTCCGAGGGATTGAAGGTCAGGGAAGCCCAGAATTGAGGCCGGAACAAGGGCATGACAGTTGACGAAATTGTGCAGCGGGTAGGCGCACGCAGCAGGCTCCTGGCATCCGGGTTGCCTGTAACAAAGCCGCCTCTGGGCAGCGACTTTTCGCTGAACGGCGTGGTTCCCGCACCGACCAGCTTCCGGCCGGCGGCGGTGCTCGTGCCGCTGGTGCGTCGCGAGGCTGAAATCACGGTCCTGCTGACCCAGCGCACCGAGGACATGCCGAGTCATGCCGGCCAGATCGCCTTTCCCGGCGGCCGCAAGCAGGCGGAGGACGCCGACGCCAAGGCCACGGCGCTGCGCGAAACCGAGGAGGAAGTCGGATTGTCGCGCACTTTCATCGAGGTGATCGGCCCGGTCGACCGCTATCGGACGGGCACGGGCTTCGAGATCACGCCGGTGGTGGGCATCGTCAGGCCGGGATTCACCATCCATGCAGACCCGCGCGAGGTCGCCGACGTGTTCGAGGTGCCTTTGTCGCACTTCCTCAACGAGCAGAACCATCGCATCGACAGCCGCATCTACCAGGGCCGCGAGCGGCGTTTCTACGCCATGCCCTACGGCGATCGCTACATCTGGGGCGCGACGGCCGGTATGCTGAAGAATCTGCACTTCGTGCTGACGAACGGCGGGTAGTGCATGTCCCAGTTGCACAGACTCATGGTCTTCCAGACCGCGCGCTTCCAGCGCGCTCATGATGTTGCGGCGCCCGCTAAGCGCGCGGTCCGGAAGAGGATGAACTGACCCCATGGTACGCATCCTCCTCCTCGTCATCGTCCTGGTGATGGCGCCGACTGTCGCCTTCTTCCTCTGGGCGTGGGGCGTGAAGATCAAGGAGCAGCGCAAGCTCTCAGGCACCCTGCCGGAATGGCAGGATCTGCCGCTGACCTGGCTCGGCATCGCCGGCCTGCTCTGCACCATCATCGGCTTCATCGTCATGTTCTTCACGCAGAACCAGGGCTACGGCGGGCTGTTCGCGCCATGACGCCAACGTGGATGAACGAGGCACCGGTGCAGACGTTGCTCGGCGCGCTGGCGCGGGGCGGCATCGCTGCGCGGTTCGTCGGTGGCTGCGTGCGCGACTGGGTGCTGGGACGTCCGATCGCCGACATCGACATCGCCGTCGACAAGCCGCCCGAGACCGTCATGAAGGCGCTGGAAGCGGCGGGCATCAAGGTCGTGCCGACCGGGCTGAAACACGGCACCGTCACGGCCATCGTCAAAAGTCGTCCATTCGAGATCACGACCCTGCGCCGCGACGTCGAGACCGACGGACGGCGCGCCGTCGTCGCCTTCACCGACGACTGGCGCAGCGACGCCGAGCGCCGCGACTTCACCTTCAACGCGCTCTACGCCGAGCCGGACGGCACGATCCACGATTACTTCGACGGCCGGACCGACCTTTTGGCGGGCCGCGTGCGCTTCATCGGCGATCCCGAGCAGCGCATCGCCGAGGACCGCCTGCGCGTGCTGCGCTTCTTCCGCTTCCATGCGCGCTACGGCCGGCCGCCGTTCGACGGGCCGAGCTTCGACGCCTGCCGGCGCAACGCCGCGACGGTCAGCGGGCTCTCGGGCGAGCGCGTGCGCAAGGAGCTGTTCCGGACGCTCGACGCCAGCGGTGCCGCCGACGCCTTCGATGCCATGCTCGAGGCCGGCGTGCTCGATCATTGGCTGCCCGAATATGCCGGCAGCGCCAAGCTGCGCGCGCTGGCGGCGCGGGAGGAAACGCCGGATCCGTTGCGCCGCCTGGCGGCTGTCCTGCCGACGGAGGCTGATGCGACGACAATCGGCAAACGGCTGAAACTGTCGACGCAGGAATCAGTGCGCCTGCAGCTCATGCTCGATCCGGCCAATGCGGTCGATACGGCCAACCTGCGCGCCAGCCTCTATCGGCTCGGCACGAAGCTGTTCATCGACCGTGTCCTGCTCGACGCACCCGGCGACTGGCGCGCCGCGCTGGCGCTCGCCGGCGCCTGGACGCCGCCGGACCTGCCGATCGGCGGCAACGATGCGCTGGCGCTGGGGCTGAGGCCCGGACCCAAGGTCGGCGCGCTGATCGAAGCGGTCGAACGCTGGTGGATCGCCGGCGACTTCTCGGCCGGCCGTGACGCGTGCCTCGCCGAGCTGAAGCGGCTCGTCGATGCTGAAGCCTCATGATCAGGCCTGGCGTCACCTTCGTCCTGTGGCTGGCGATCGCGTCGTTCATCGTGGTGAACGACGTGGTCGGCGACACGTGGATCGCCGCCACGCTCACCGTACGCACCGTCGAATGGTACAAGGTGCTGGTACCGCTGCCCTACGTGGCGATGCTGGCCGTCATCCACGCCCGCCGCACCGCCGGCCCGCGCTGGTTCGAGGCGGCGCTGCTCGCGGCGCTGCTTTGGCCGGTATCGACGGTCCTGGTCGATTTCGCGTATGTGCGCGTCACTTACGACGCCGATCCTGCTGCCTTCCTCGACCGCTTCGGTGGTCCGTATCCGGTGTTGATCGCAGCGCTGTTCGCGTTGCCGTTAGTGGCGGGACTGGCGTTCAAGCGTCATGCTCTTCCGGACCGCGAGCCTCCGGCTCGCTCTTCCTCATGAGCGCGCTGGAAGCGCGCGGTCCGGAAGAGTTAAGGCCACTTCACTTCCGGCGGCAGCGACATCAGGATCGCCTCGACATTGCCGCCGGTCATCAGGCCGAACTTGGTGCCGCGATCGTGCAGCAGGTTGAACTCGACGTAGCGCCCGCGGCGCACCAGCTGGTGCTCGCGCTCGGCCGGCGTCCACGGCTCGTTCATATGCTGGCGCACGATCCGGGGATAGACGTCGAGGAAGGCCTCGCCGACGGCGCGGGTGAAGGCGAAGTCGCGGGCGAAGTCGCCGCTGTCGAGGTCGTCATAGAAGATGCCGCCGACGCCGCGCGCCTCGCCCCGGTGCGACAGATAGAAGTACTCGTCGCACCATTTCTTGAAGCGCGGGTAGTAGGCGGCGTCGTGCGCGTTGCAGGCGGCCTCGAGCGCGCGGTGGAAGGCGTCGGTGTCGGCCTGGTTCGGGGCCATCGGCGTGAGATCGGCGCCGCCGCCGAACCAGGCGCGCGTGGTCACGATGTGGCGGGTGTTCATGTGCACCGCCGGCACCCTGGGCGAGCGCATGTGCGCCACCAGCGAGATGCCCGTGGCGTAGAAGCGCGGATCCTCTTCCGCCCCCGGGATCTGCTTGCGGAACTCCGGGCTGAACTCCCCGAACACCGTCGAGACGTTGACGCCCACCTTCTCGAACACGCGGCCGCGCATGAGTGACATGACGCCGCCGCCGCGATCCTCGTTGGGCGCCGCATCGCGCCGCCATTGCTTGCGCTCGAAGCGGCCGGGCGGCAGGTCGCTGTGCGTGCCTGAAAGCTCGTCCTCGATCTTCTCGAAGGCGGCGCAGATACGGTCGCGCAGGCTCTCGAACCAGGCGCGCGCCTCGTCCTTGCGATGCTGCACGGTGGTGGCGTCGGGCAGCGGTGTCGGATTTTTAGTCGGAGAGCGCATCGAATCCCGAGGTCTGGCGCAGGGCCTCGCTCACTACCATGGCGGCAGCCAGCGCGACATTGAGCGAGCGTGCGCCCTTCTGCAGCGGGATGCGCAGCCGCAGGTCAGCCGCCTGATGCACCTCGTCCGGCACGCCGGCGCTCTCGCGCCCGAACAGCAGGGTATCGTCGGTACGGAAGGCGACGCCCGGGAAGTCGGTTGCACCCTTGGTCGTCAGCAGGACCAGCCGGCCCGCAGGTCGGTCGCGCGTGAAGGCGGCCCAGGAGGCATGCCGCCTGATGCTTGCCAGGTCGTAGTAATCCATGGCGGCACGGCGGATGCGCTTGTCGTCGACCGGGAAGCCGCAGGGCTCGATCACGTCGAGGGATACTTTCAGGCAGGCCGAAAGCCGGATGAAGGCCCCGAGATTCTGCGGAATGTCGGGTTCGAACAGGGCCAGTCGCATGATCCCTCTTCTACCTGCTGCGGGGCCTGCGTCCGCGTCGCGAAAGCACCTGCCACGCGCCGTGCGGCGCGCTGTCGCAGAACGCCCGCTACACGGCCTGCGACCAACAGAGCCTTGAAACATAAGGCGCTTTTGCGGTCTAAAGTGGCCATCTCCTCGGGGGGCGGAAAGAGAAAGCAAATGGCTGCATCAACTGTTCCGACCGGTGGGCATGGCGATCCCACCCGGCGCGACTTCCTCATGGTCGCAACCGGCGCCCTCGGCGCTGTCGGTATCGCCGCGACCGCCTGGCCCTTCATCAACAATCTCAACCCGGCCGCCGACACGCTGGCGCTGTCGACGGTCGAGGTGAACGTGGCGCCGGTCCAGGTCGGCCAGGCCATCACCGTGAAGTGGCGCGGCAAGCCGGTGTTCATCCGTCACCGCACGCCGGAGGACATCAAGGCCGCCGAGGCCGTGCCGATGTCCGAGCTGCCCGATCCCGCGACCGACAATTCGCGCGTCACCGACAGCGCCAAGAAGGTGCGGCCGGAATGGCTGATCATGATCGGCATCTGCACCCATCTCGGCTGCGTGCCGCTCGGCAACAGGCCCGGCCAGGACAAAGGCCCCTACGACGGCTGGTATTGTCCGTGCCACGGCTCGGCCTATGACACGGCGGGTCGCATCCGCAAGGGACCGGCGCCGAGAAACCTCGTGATTCCGGACTACCTGTTCACGTCCGACACTCTCGTCCGTATCGGCTGACCGTCAGCGGTCGCCCGCCCAGGAGCTAGCAGAATGGCCTCGTCCCACGGCACGCCGCCGGTCTTCAACAACAAGGTGATCGCCTGGATCGATCATCGCCTGCCGGTCTTCTCGTATCTCGAGAAGGAGTATCACACCTTCCCGACGCCCCGGAATTTCAACTATTTCTGGAATTTCGGCGCGATCGCGACGGTGATGCTGGTGCTGATGATCGCCACGGGCGTCGTGCTCGCGACCAACTACACCCCGCATGTGTTGATGGCCTTCGATTCGGTCGAGCGCATCGACCGCGACGTGCCGCAGGGCTGGCTGATCCGCGACCTGCACATGAACGGCGCCTCGTTCTTCTTCATCGCCGTCTACATCCACATCTTCCGCGGCATGTACTACGGCTCCTACAAGGCGCCGCGCGAGCTGCTGTGGATCCTGGGCGTCGTCATCTTCCTGCTGATGATGGCGACGGCCTTCATGGGCTACGTGCTGCCGTGGGGCCAGATGAGCTTCTGGGGCGCCACCGTCATCACCAACCTGTTCTCGGCCATTCCGGTGGTCGGCGATTCGATCGTGACCTGGCTGTGGGGCGGCTTCTCCGTCGACAATCCGACGCTGAACCGCTTTTTTGCGCTGCACTACCTGCTGCCGTTCATCATCGTGGCGGTGGTCGCGCTGCACGTCATCGCGCTGCACGTGCACGGCTCGAACAACCCGCTGGGCATCGATCCGCGGGGGCCGCAGGACACCGTTCCGTTCCATCCGTACTACACGATGAAGGACGGTTTCGGCGTGGTGGTCTTCCTGATCGTCTATGCCGGCTTCACCTTCTTCGCGCCCGACTACATGGGCCATCCCGACAACTACATCCCGGCCAACCCGCTGGTGACGCCCGAGCACATCGTGCCGGAATGGTACTTCCTGCCGTTCTACGCGATCCTGCGCGCCGTGCCGGACAAGCTCGGCGGCGTGATCGCCA
>JAEZHS010000003.1 GCA_023436825.1 Pseudomonadota bacterium
CGGCAGCGGCCGCATCGACGGCCGGCCGGTCATGATCTGCTCGTCCGACTACACGACGCACGGCGGCAGCATCGGCCATGTCGGGCGCCAGAAGATGCTGCGGGCCATGCGCCGCGCCGGCGACGGCGGCATGCCTTTCATCATGCTGCACGACGGTGGCGGGCATCGGATCCAGGACGGCCAGGATGCGCGCTCGTTCGCCCAGGGCACGCCGGTGTTCGAGCTGTTCGCCCGCCTCTCCGGCTGGGTGCCGGTCGTCTCGGCCGTCATGGGCCCGGCCTTTGCTGGGCCGACCAACTATTCAGCGATGGCCGACTTCGTGCTCATGGTGCGCGAGCAGTCGGCCATGGGCATGGCCGGGCCGTCGCTGGTCAAGGCCGCGATCGGCGAGGACATCGAGACCGAGGCGTTGGGCGGCGCCACCATGCACGTCGACACCACTGGCATCGCCCATTTCGGCGCGGACGACGAGGCGCATTGCCTGCAGGCGATCCGCCGCTACCTGTCCTTTCTGCCCTCCAACGCCGGGCAGAGTCCGCCCGTCGTTGCCACCGACGAGGCGGCGGACCGGCGCGACGAGGCACTGCTCGATGCCGTGCCGACCAACCTGCGCAAGGGATACGACGTGCGCCGGGTCCTGACGCTGGTCGCCGACAGCGATTCGCTGTTCGAGATCCGGCCGACCTTCGCGCGCAACATCGTCGTCTGCTTCGCCCGCCTGGCCGGCCGGCCGGTCGGCTTCATCGCCAACCAGCCGCGCATCAATGCCGGCGTGATCGACGTCGCGGCGAGCGAGAAGGCGGCGCACTTCATCGCGGTGTGCGACGCCTTCGGCCTGCCGCTCGTCTACTTCATCGACGTGCCGGGCAACGTCGTCTGCTCGGCGGCGGAAAGGACCGGCCTCGGACGCCGGTCGGGGCGCATGCTCTATGAGCTGGGCTGCGCGACCGTACCGCGGCTCAGCGTCGTGCTGCGCCGCGGCTACGGCGGCGCCTTCATCATGATGAACGGCGGCCAGGGCAGCTTCGAGGCGGAAGCGACGTTCGTCTGGCCGAGCGCCGAGATCTGCGCCATGTCGGTGGAAGGGTCGATCGACATCGTCCATCGCCAGGAAATCGACGCCGCGCCCGATCCCGAGGCGCGGCGTCGCGAGCTGCTCGCCGCCATCCCCCGCAAGCTCGGTCCGCTGCGGGCGGCGGAGCACTTCCACCTCGACGAGGTGATCGATCCGCGCGACACGCGCGCGCTCCTGGTGCGGGTGCTTGAGGATGCGCCCGCCCGTCGGCGCAGCAATGGCTGGGCGAGGGTGCGGTCGATCTCGCCGATCTGAGGCTCAGTCGCCGCCGGCGAGGCCGTGCGCCAGGAACTTCATGTAGGCGTCGATCACCCACTTGGGCGGCATCCGCAGGCCCTGGCCGGTCTTGGCGTATTCCTGGAAGAGATAGGCGCGCGCGGCCAGCATCATTTGGGTCAGCGCACCGAGTTCCTGCCGGGTGTAGCCCTTGATTTCGCCGCGCTTCCACGCCGCCGTCACGACGTTGAGGAAACTGCCGGTACGTTTGCGGGTGTATTTGAGATAGGCGGCGGGGGCGGCGATCTCGGCTTCGGTGAAGACCCGGAAGTAGGCCGGGTTGCGAACGACGTACTCGAAGAAGGCCTTCATCGCCTTCTCCTCCTGCGCCATGAAGCCCTTGGTCCCCTTCACCGCGTCGCGGATGTAGGCCAGCGCCTCGCCGCCGATCTCCGGCAGCAGCTGGTCGAAGAGATCCTGGCGCGAGTCGAAGTAGAGATAGAAGGTGCCTTGGGCGAGGCCGGCGCGGTCGACGATGCGCGCGACCGACGCCTCGGCATAGCCGTGCTGGCCCACCACCTCCTGGGCGGCGTGGATCAGGCGGGACCGGTTCTCGCGTGCCCGCTCGGCGCGCGTGAGCTTGGGCTTCTTCCTGGCGGTCATTTCATCGTTCCGGGCAGCCACAGCACCAGCGCCGGCCAGATGGTGAGGATGGCGACGGCGAAGAGATGGGCCACCACATGGGGCAGCACGCCGCGGAAGACCTCCGCCACGGGCTGTCCGGTGACGCGCGCCACCACGAACACGTTGAGGCCGACCGGCGGCGTCACCATTCCCACCTCGCCCAGCACGATGACCAGGATGCCGAACCACACCGGATCGTAGCCCAGCGACTTGATGAGCGGCAGCACGACCGGAATGGTCAGCACCAGCATGGCCGCGAGGTCGAGGAAGCATCCCAGCACCAGGTAGATCACGTAGATCACGATCAGGATGCCCCACGGCGGCATGCCGAGCGTACCGACCCAGGCCAGCAGGTTCTCGGTGACGTGGGTCATGACCAGGAAGTAGGCGAGGACGTGGGCGCACATCACGACCAGCAGCACCATGCAGGTCGTCTTGCCCGCCCGGTAGGCGGCATGGATCGTCCCCTTGAAGTCGAGCCGCTTCATGGCGAGCGCGATCAGGAAGGCGCCGAACGCGCCCATGGCGGAGGCCTCGGTGGGGGTCGCCACGCCGGAATAGATGACGCCGACCACGCCCAGGAACAGCGCCATCATGGGCAGAGCGACCTTGAGGGCGCGCCACTTCTCGGCCCAGCTGTGCTTGTGGGCCGGCGGGGCGCTCGCCGGGTTGAGCCACACCAGGAAGACCACGGTGAGGATGATGGTGGCGGCCACCACCACGCTCGGGATCACGCCGGCGATGAACAGGCGCCCGAGATTGACGTCGGCGATCAGCCCGTAGAGGACCATGGCGACGCTGGGCGGGATCAGCATGCCGAGCGTGCCCGAGATCGCCACCACGCCGTAGGCGAGCCGCGGCTCGTAGTTGGCGCGCATCATCGCCGGCACCGACGTCGCCGACAATGTCGCCGCGGCCGCCGTGCTGGAATGGCAGATCGAGGCGAAGCCCGCGCCGGCCAGCGCCGTGGCGATGGCAAGGCCGCCGCGAACCCGTCCGACCCAGGCCGCGGCGGCGGTGAAGATGCCGTCAGCCACGCCGCTGATGATGACGAACTCCGCCATCAGCAGGAACATCGGCACGGTGATGAATTCGTAGTTGGAGACCGACGACAGCGGCACGGTCTCGAGCACGCCCTGCAGCACCTCCCAGCCCGCCACCATCCACAGGCCGACACAGGCGGACACGAGGATGCCGAAGGCGACGGGGACGCGCAGCAGCAGCAGCAGGATCAGCAGGCCGAGGACGATGGTGACGGCGTAGCTGTCGATCATTCGACGACTCCCGGCTTGGCCGATTCGTCGGCGTTGAAGACGCCGGCATTCAGCCCGCCCTGGAGGAAGCGGCAGAGTCGGACCACGATACGACAGGCGAGAAGCGCCAGGCCCAGCGCCACGACGGCCTTCTCGACCCACACCGGCCATTCGTACAGGCCGGGATGGACCTCGGCGGCGGCCAGGCTGTCGGCCATCGACATCCACACCCGCCACGAAGCAAGCGCAAGCACCGCGGCGGTGCACAGCCAGGCGAGGCCCTGCAGCACGCTCCACGCCCGTTGCGGCAGGAAGCGGACATGCAGGTCGAGCTCGATGTTGGCGCGGGTGCGCAGCACTTCGCTCGCCAGCAGATACAGGATGAGATTCACCACATAGATCGAGACGATGTCATAGACCCAGGGCAGGGGCCGGCTGAACAGGTAGCGGCCGAAGACGTCGCAGACGATCAGCACCATCACCGCCAGGATGACCGACGCCACGATGCGCGACAGCAGCCAGTCCACGGCGGACAGGATCCGTTCGAAGAACCCCAGCATGTCGCTGCCGCGATCAGCGCGGCAGCTTGGACAGGGCCTCGCGGAACGCGGCGAGGGCCTCGCTGCCCTTGCGGCCGCGCTTGTCGGCGGCCTCGGCCCATTCCTGGCCGACCGTCGAGAGTTCCTGGGTGAACTTGGCGCGGTCCTCCGCCGACAATTCGACCACCGTCATGCCGCCGGCCTCGAGCTTCTTGAGCGCCGCCTGCTCCTCCTGGTCGACCAGGCCGCAGCTGTGCCGCGTCGTGCGATCAGCGGCCTCGGTCATGATCTTCTGCATGTCGGGCGGCAGCTTGTTCCAGACGCGGGTCGAGATCGCGTAGAAGGTGATGCTGCTGCCGAAGCTCAGCTTGTCGGTGCCGTACTTGGTCTTGCCCTGCAGGTCGTAGGTGAAGATGCTGGCGGCGGGAAAAGCCATGCCGTCGACGGTGCCGCGCGAAAAGGATTCGCTGAGCTCGGCGGCGCTCATGCGGATCGGCACCATGCCGAGCTGGCGCAGGCCGGCATCCATGGCGGGTCCGGAGGAGCGGATCTTGAGACCGCGCATGGTCGCCAGGCTGTCGAACTTGCGCGAGGTGAAGAGCTGGTAGGCCGGCAGACCCACGACGTAGAGCAGCCGCAGGCCCTGCGGCGCGAGTTCGGTCTTGTCGATGAAGCCGCCGGGCTTCGCCAGCTGTTCATAGGCGAGCGAGGCGGCGCAGGCATCGGGCACCAGCCCGGGCAGCTCCGCCACCGTCGACAGCAGCAACGGGTCGCCGAGATAGCCCGGCACGAACTCGCCGATGTCGGTGATGCCGGTCTTGGCGAGCGCCATCATGTCCTTCGACTTGCCCAGCCGCTCGCTGGGATAGCGCGTGATCTTGAGCCTGCCGCCGCTCGCCTTCTGCACCTCCTCGATCCAGTAGTTGGTCGAGTAGCGGGCGACGTAATGATCCTGGGGCAGCCGGTCGGCCAGCTTCAGGTCGATGGTCTGGGCGAGAACGCCGCCGGCCAGGCCGCAATAGAGGGCGGCGCCGACGATGGCCGCCCGCAGGACGCTCGCATGCTTCATGAGTGCGCATCTCCTACCCGATGTCGCCCGCCGTTCACCGGTCGGGCTGCTTTGCCGTTGGGCCCATCTTGGGCGCAATCGTCGGGATGGCAAGAAATATGATCGATGAACCGGCAGTCATATTTCGCAAAAGCGCCATTCAGTTGGCGCGCGGTAGCGGATTTACTCGGCCTTGACGCCGGCGGCTTCGAGGATCGGCTTCCAGCGCGCCAGCTCGGCCTTCTGGAAGGCGGCGAAGGCCGAGGGCTTCATCTCCTCGGCCGTCGGTGTATCAAGGCCGAGCTCGTCCATGCGCTTGCGCACGGCCGGATCGGCGAGCGCGGCGATGGCCGCGGCGTTCAGCTTGTCGACGATGTCCTTGGGCGTGCCCTTGGGCGCCCACAGGCCGTTCCAGATCGAGACCTCCATCGGATAGCCCGCTTCGGCCGCGGTCGGGATGTCGGGCATCGCGGATGAACGCTTGGCCGACGTGACGGCATAGGCGCGGATCTTGCCGCCCTGGACCTGCGGGAGCGAGTTCGCCGACTGGTCGACCATCACCTGGATCTGGTTGGCGATCAGGTCCTGCATGGCGGGACCGGTGCCGCGATAGGGCACGAGCTGGTAACTCACGCCGGTCGCCTTGTTGAAGGCGAGCGCGCCGAGATGGGCGCCCGAGCCGATGCCCGCCGTGCCGCCCGACGCCTTGTCGGGATTGGCCTTCAGGTAGTCGACCAGCTCCTTCAAGGTCTTGGCCGGCACGTTGTTGGACGAGACGACGAGCATGGCGTTGGCCGGCAGGCGCGCGATGGGCTCGAGATCGTTCACCAGGTCGAAGCCGAGCTTGGTGTAGATCACGGCGTTGGCGACGTTGGTGCCGACATGTCCGATGCCGATCGTGTAGCCGTCGGGCGCGGCGCGCGCGAGCTTGGCCATGGCGATGGTGCCGGCGGCGCCGGTGACGTTCTCGATGATGAACTGCTGTCCGAGCTCCTTACCCATGCGCTCGCCGATGATCCGGGCGATGAGATCGGTCGGCCCGCCGGCGGCGAAGGGCACGATCATGGTGATCGGCTTGTTGGGCCAGGCCTGGCCGAAGGCCGGCGCCGCCGCCATCACAAGAGCGGCCGCGAGCATATGTCTGCGCAGCATTGTCGTTCCCTCCCTGTCAGCGCCAGCGGAGCACGGAACGCTCGACCATGCCAAGCCCCCAGGCGATCAGCAGGCCCAGCACCGACAGCAAGACCACGCCGGCCATCAGCTGGTCGGTCTGCATCAAGTTGCCCGCCTGCAGCACGAAGGCGCCGATGCCGTACTGCGCGCCGATCATCTCGGCCGCGACCACCAGGAGCAGCGCCACCGAAGCCGAGATGCGGAACCCCGCCAGGATGCCGGGCATGGCGCCGGGCAGGATGATCTTGCGGACGATGTCGGTTGCGGGCAGGCCGAAGCTCTGGCCCATTCGGATGAGGTTGCGCGGTACCGAATCGCAGGCGCTGTAGGCCGAGATGACCGTCGGGAAGAAGACGCCCAGCGCAATCGTCACGACCTTCGACGGCTCGCCGATCCCGAACCACAGGATCAGCAGAGGCAGCAAGGCGATCTTGGGGATCGGGAACAACGCCGACACGATCGGCAGGCCGGCGGCACGGGCGGCAGAGAAGATGCCCATCGCCAGGCCGACGGCGAGGCCCGCGCCCGTGCCGATGATCCAGCCGGGGACGATGCGCTTCAGCGACGCCGAGACGTGCTCGACCAGGGTGCCGTTCAGCCACAGCTCGACCAGCGCGTTCACGATGGCGGCCGGGCTCGGCATGAACAGCGCCGGCAGCAGGCCCGCGCTCGACGCCGCCTGCCAGGCCGCGATCAGCAGGACGAACACCAGCCACGGCAATAGGCGGCGCGGCACCGGGTTGAATCCGCCGCCGCGGAAGGGGACTGGACGACGGTCGGACCGCCGGGCAGACCGCTGGTCAGACCGCTGGTCAGACATGCTGCATCTCGCGGTCGGCGGTGACGACCTCGTCGCGGATCAGCGACCAGAGCTTCTTGTGCACCTCGACCAGGAGCGTCGCATGCCTGGCCTGGCCGCGCTCCGCCACCGGCACGTCGATTGCGATCACCTCACGGATGCGGCCGGGCCGACGCGACAGCACGACGACCCGGTCGGCGAGCCGCGCTGCCTCCTCGAGATTGTGGGTGACGTAGACGCGCGTGCTCTTCTCGCGCGCCCAGATGGCCAGAAGGTCTTCCATCAGGAGCTCGCGCGTCTGTGCATCGAGGGCCGACAACGGCTCGTCGAGCAGCAGCACGGCCGGCCGCACGACCAGGGCGCGGGCGATGCCGACGCGCTGGCGCATGCCGCCCGAGAGCTGCTTGGGATAGGCCGAGGCGAACTCAGAGAGACCGGTGAGGGCGAGCGCCGCCGCGACGCGCTCGCGC
>JAEZHS010000067.1 GCA_023436825.1 Pseudomonadota bacterium
CGACGAGCTGATCGATCCGGCGCTGGTCGTCGACGGTCTGCGCCGCCTGGCGCCGCTCAGCCACATCGCAGCCGCCTTGCACGGCACACGGCCGCTCGGCGACTTCGATCGCGTCGCCGCTCTCGAGGCCGCGCTCTACATTAGAAACCAACAACTGCGTGACGCCGACTGGGCCGGCATGTCGCACGGCGTCGAGATTCGCGTGCCCTACGTCGATCCCTTCTTCCTCGCCGCGCTGCCGCCTGGCGATGTTCTGGTCCGCGTCAACGCCAAGGACGCCGTTGCCGCGGTGCCTGAGCCGCCGCTGCCTGCGGCCGTCCGCGAGCGCCGCAAGACGGGCTTCGTGACGCCGGTCGGACGCTGGCTGCGCGAGGCTGCCGGCACATCGGCCGAGGGCGCGGTCGACTTTTCAGCCGCCTCGCGCGGCTGGGCACGGCGCGTATGGCAGAATGGCTGGACGACGCCGGCGGTGGCCTGACAACAGATGACCGTCCGCATCCTGGCCCTGGTCGGCGACGCCTTCGGCGCGCGCGGCGGGATCGCGCGCTACAACCGCGACCTGTTCACGGCCCTCGCCTCGGCCGGCGCCGAGATCCTCATCCTGCCGCGGCTGGGCGATGCGTCGGGCGTCGCGCTGCCTGTCGGCGTGCGGCAACGGCCCGCGATCTTCGGCAAGCTGCGCTTCTCGCTCACCTCGCTGTGGATGGCCTGGCGCTGTCGCCCCATCGACGTCGTGTTCTGCGGCCACGTCTTCATGGCGCCGCTTGCCGTGCTGCTGGCTCGTCTGCTGGGCGCGCGCTACTGGCTGCAGGCGCATGGCACAGATATCTGGAACGACCGACGTGACGTCGTGCGCCGCGCCATCGAGGCTGCCGACCAGGTGACCACCGTGAGCCGCGGCACGCGCCAGCGACTGCTCGGTTGGGTCGATCTCGCACCCGAGCGCGTGCGGGTGCTGCCCAATACCGTCGATGAGCGCTTCGTGCCAGGACCGGCGTCGCCTGCGCTGCGCGAGCGCCTGAGACTCGGGCCTGGACCGATCCTGCTGACAGTCGGTCGCCTGGCGGCCAGCGAGCGCTACAAGGGCCATGAGCTGATCTTCGCGGCTCTGCCGACGCTGCGGGCGCGGTTTCCCAGGCTGGTCCATGTCGTGGCGGGCGACGGCGACGATCGCGCGCGGCTGGAGGCGCGCGCGGCAGAGCTCGCCGGCGATGGCGCCGTCCGTTTCCTGGGTTACGTCCCGGATGAGGAACTGCCGGATCTCTATCGTCTGGCCGACCTTTTCGTCATGCCGAGCTCGGAGGAGGGGTTTGGCATCGTTTATCTCGAGGCCGCCGCTTGCGGACTGAGGGTGATCGGCGGATCGGGTGGCGGCAGCGGCGATGCCGTGCCCGATAGCCGGGTTGGTGAGCTCGTCGATCCGGCAGATTTCGCCGGCCTGGCCGAGGCGGTGGCGCGGCTGCTGGGGCAGGGCCGGGTCGACCCGGCGGCGATCGACCCCTATCGTCGACCACACTTTGCGGCGGCGGCCGGCATACTCCTTGCTCGCCTTCAGGCCCAGCCGCGTCGTATGAGAGGCGCGGCATGAGCACCTTCGACCAGGACAACCGCCCGCTCATCCTTGAAGCGGGGCGGGCCGACCATCAGTATTGGGCCGATCTCTGGCACTACCGGGAGCTCTTTTTCATCCTGGCCTGGCGCGACGTGGCGGTGCGCTACAAGCAGACCGTCATCGGCATCGTGTGGGCCTTCGTGCGGCCTTTCATGACCATGGTGGTCTTTACCGTGGTGTTCGGCTCGCTGGCCAAGCTTCCATCGGAAGGCTCGGCGCCCTACGCGGTCATGGTGTTCGCGGGCCTGCTGCCCTGGGCGCTGTTCGCCTCGGTGCTGCAGGAGGCCTCGGTGAGCGTGATCGGCAGCGCCAACCTCATCACCAAGGTCTACTTCCCGCGACTGATCGTGCCGCTGTCCACGGTCATGGTCGCGCTGGTCGATTTCCTGGTGAGCCTCTCGATCCTGGCAGGCCTCATGCTGTGGTACGGCATGGCGCCGGGTTTGCAGATCCTGCTGCTGCCGGTCTTTGTGCTGCTGGCGCTGCTGGCCGCGATCGGCCCGGCGATCTGGGCGGCTTCGCTCATCGTCAAGTATCGCGACTTCCGCTTCATCATCCCGTTCGTGATCCAGATCGGCCTCTACGTCTCGCCGGTCGGCTTCTCCAGCAAGGTCGTACCCGGGCACTGGCAGTTGCTGTACAGCGTCAATCCCATGGTCGGTGTCATCGACGGTTTCCGCTGGTGCATCCTGGGCGGCGACAGCCCGATCTACTGGCCGGGCTTCCTGGTCAGCCTGGTCGTCATCGTCGGCATGCTGGCATGGGGGGCGCGTGCCTTCCGCCGCAGTGAACGCGCCTTCGCCGACATGATCTGACATGACCGATGTCGTCATCCGCGCCGAGAAGCTCGGCAAGAAATTCATCATCGGCCACCGTGCCGAGGAAGGCTCGGTGTTCGTCGACGCGCTGTCGCGCGGCTTTCGCAATGCTCTGCGCAAGGGGTCGGACGTGCTGCGCGGCCGCGCCGTGATCGAAGGCGACGTCGTCGAGGAATTCTGGGCGCTGCGCGATGTCGATTTCGAGATCAAGCGCGGCGAGGTGGTCAGCATCATCGGCCATAACGGCGCCGGCAAGACGACACTGCTCAAGGTCCTGTCGCGCATCATCGAACCGACCGAGGGACGGGTCTCGATCAAGGGCAGGGTGGCGAGCCTGCTCGAGATTGGCACCGGTTTTCATCCTGAGCTGACGGGTCGCGAGAACGTGTTCCTGAATGGTGCCATCCTGGGCATGACCCGCGCCGAGGTGCGCCGGCGCTTCGATGAGATCGTCGACTTCTCAGGCGTGGAGAGGTTCATCGATACGCCGGTGAAGCGCTACTCGGTCGGCATGTACGCTCGCCTCGCCTTCGCCGTTGCCGCACACCTCGAAACTGAGGTGCTGGTGATCGACGAGGTGCTGGCAGTCGGCGATGCCGAATTCCAGGCGCGCTGCCTCGATCGTATGTCGGCCGTCGCCAACGCCGGACGGACCGTGCTGTTCGTCAGCCACAACCTGGCGGCGGTTACTGCGCTCACCAGACGCGCCATCGTTTTCCAGTCCGGCCGCGTTTACTTCGACGGCGCCATCGAGGAGGCTGTGGCGCACTACGCGACCTCCTTGCGCAAGATCAAGAACGACCGCAACTGGGGCAAGGGCACGACCACGTCGCTGATCTCTGCCACGCTGGTCGATTCGGGCGGAGTGCCGACCGATCGCTACGAGCCCGGTACACCCCTCAGGTTGCGTGTCGTGCTGCAGACGTCGGGGATACGTGGCATGTCACTCGAGCTGGTGCTGCGCGACGAGCACAATTTGCCGATCGGCTTCTATTCGACCGGCGTGTTCAGCCAGGTATCGCTGCCTGGCAAGGCCGGCCACTACGAATGCAGCCTGGTGCTGGAACCCTACTGGCTCGCTTCAGGAGAATACTGTTTCGATTTCGCAACGGGACTCACCAACGTCGACACCGACCATCGCGTCGACAACGCGCTGCGCTTCTTTGTCGAGCGTTGCAGTCCCGACGCCATCCCGTTCAACTTCAGCCAGGGTAAAGGCAACGGCGCCCTGGCGATGAGGCTGGCCAATCCCATCGAGTTCACCGAGCTGCTGACGGCTGCCCAAGAGCCGAAGCCGGGGCCCGGGTGATCGGCGGCCGATGCTGGGCGCCGTCTGCATCGTGAGTCCGGGCAACCTGGCATCCAACCCGCGCGTGCTGAAGGAAGCCGACGCCCTGCATGAGGCGGGCTATGCTGTCAGCGTCGTGGTATGCGACTACACCGAGGCGTTGCGTGCTTTCGACGACGAAATCGCGGCTCGTGTACCATGGAAGGTCGTTCGGGTAGCGCGTCCAGCGGGAGAGCGACAGATCGGCCAGGCGGCGAGAGGCCTGGCGAGGGTTGCGGCAGGCCTGGGCATGCGCACTCCGGTTGGACTCGCGGCGTCTGCCTATGGTGGACCGGCTTCGGCGCTGCGCCGCGCGGCAAGCGAGGTAACGGCCGATCTCTACATCGCGCACTATGTTGCCGGGCTGGCCGCCGCGGCTGTCGTCGCACGCAGTCGCGGCGCCATGCTGGGCTTCGATGCCGAGGATTACCATGCGGGGGAAGGAACGCCGTTCCATATGAGCATGGTGCGCACCATCGAGGGCGCACTGCTTCCGGACTGCCGGCACGTCACTGCGGCTGCACCGTTGATCGCCAAGGCCTACGGCGCGCAGTGCCGCGTCGAGCCGGTGACAGTGCTCAATGTCTTCCCGCTGGCGATGGCGCCGGCGCAGCCGTCTGCGGCCTCGGCGTCGCAGACGCTCAGAGCGTATTGGTTCTCCCAGACCATTGGTCTCGACCGTGGCCTGCAGGCGTTCATCGAGGCTATGGCGCGCACCAGGACGCGCGTCACTCTCGACATCCGCGGCGGCAACCGATGGGGACACGGCGAGCGGCTGGTCGAATTGGCGCGCGGGCTCGACATTGGCGATCGCGTCAACCTGCTGCCGATGGCGCCGCCGGAGGAGATGGTGACGCTGGCGGCGGACTACGACGTCGGCCTGTCGCTCGAGACCGACATCAGTGAGAATCGCCGACTCTGCCTCACCAACAAGATCTTCACCTACCTGCTGGCCGGTGTGCCGGTCCTGCTGAGCGACACGCCGGCGCAGCGCGCTCTCGCTCCGGACCTGGGTGCCGCCGCGCGCCTGGTGTCGCTCGCCGATCCTGCGGCCATGGCAGCGACACTCGACGATCTGGCGGGCTCGCCAGCGCAGCGCGCCGAGGCATCGGCCGGCGCCTGGCGGCTTGGCCGTGAGCGCTACAACTGGGAAACCGAGAAGGCGGCTTTGCTCGGCTCCGTCGCACGGGCCTTCGAGTCCAGACCGGTGCCGCCATGACGACGCTGAAACAGCGTCTGGGCGCCTGGCTGATTCCACGCATGCCGGTCAATCCGTGGGTGTTCCGGACGTTTCGCGTCGAGCTGAATGCAATGATGGTGCGCCTGCTCAACCGCATGCTTCCCGGCCGCGTCGCCCAGCAGCGGGCCTTGCGGCGGCGGACCGGCGTGCTGGTCAACGTCGGCTGCGGGCCGTTCGGCGAGGACGGTTGGGTCAATCTCGATCTCTTCCCGGCTGCCGGCGTGACGATGCGCGTCGATTGCCGGCGCGGCCTTCCACTGGGCGACGGGGCGGCACGCGGCATCCACGTCGAGCACTACTTCGAGCATCTCGAGCCGACGACCGAACGACCGCGCTTTCTTGCCGAATGCCGGCGTTGCCTGGCACCCGGCGGTGTGTTGCGCATCATCGTTCCCGACATGCGCAAGTACGTCGAAGCCTACCTGGCCGACGATTGGACGATGCTGAACGAGATCGGCTGTGGTGGCGGACTGCCGCAAGCGGCCTTCGCCACCAAGATGGAGGCGCTGAATCACGTCTTCGTGCAGGACGGCGAGCACTATGGCGGCTTTGATGCCGAATATCTGCAACGCACACTCGAGCAGGCGGGATTTATCGACGTCGCGCGGGTCGGCTGGCGCGAAGGGCGTTTCCCGGAGGGGCCGATCGATCGCGAACAGCACCGGCGCTATTCGCTGTTCATGGAGGCGCGTCGCTGATGCGCATCCTGATCACCGCCGATCCCGAGATCGAGGTGCCGCCGAGGCTCTACGGCGGCATCGAGCGCATCGTCGACGGGTTGGTGCGCCGACTGCGCATGCTTGGTCACCACGTCTGCCTGGTCGCCAAACGAGGCTCGCAATGCGAAGCCGATGCCCTTTATGGCTGGCCGGGCGCCAGCTCGCTGTCGCGCGCCGACACGCTCGCCAACACCTGGGCGTTATGGCGGGCAGTACGCTCCTTTCGGCCGGACGTGATCCACAGCTTCTCGCGGCTCGCTTACCTTGCGCCGCTGTTGCGGGGCTCGATTCCGATCGTCATGACCTTCCAGCGCGATCCGACGCTACGCACCGTCGGCCTGGCGGTGAAGCTTGCCGCGCCGCGCGTGCTGCGCTTCACCGGCTGTAGCGACTATATCGCCGCCTGCGGCCGGCGCGCCGGTGGCGACTGGCAGGGCATTCCCAATTTCTTCGAGATCGAGGCGCTGAAGTTCAGCCCGACAGTAGCTTCCGACGCGCCGCTCTGCTTCCTGAGCCGCGTCGAGACTATCAAGGGTGCTCACTGGGCGATCGAAATCGCGCGCCGCACCGGCCATCGGCTGGTGATCGCCGGTAACCACGCCGAGTCGGGCGCCGAGGGCGACTACTGGCGCACCGAGATCGAGCCGTGGCTCGGCCGCGATGGCATCGAATATGTCGGCCCGGTCGACGATGTGCAGAAGAACAAGGTGCTGGGCGAGGCGCGCGCCATGGTCGTGCCCATCCAGTGG
>JAEZHS010000007.1 GCA_023436825.1 Pseudomonadota bacterium
TGCGCGCGGTCCGGAAGAGCATGAGCGGGCCGGAGGCCTGTGCTCCCATGAGTGAGTGGCGCGCTCCCGGCAAAGCCACTAGGCTCCTCCGAAAGCAACATCGGAGGAACGTGCCACGGCCACTGCAGTCCTCGAAACCCCGACCGCCGCGTTCGATGTCGAAGATGTCGAGTATCTGCGTCACGGCGACAAGCCGTTGCTGGCGACCATCTTCAAGCCGCGCGGCGCGGGTCCGTTTCCGGCCATGGTCGAGTGCCATGGCGGCGCCTGGTGCATGAGCGACCGCACCACAGAGCGGCTGCGCCACGAATACATGGCCTCGCACGGCGTCGTGTCGATCGCCCTGGACTTCCGCTCCGGCAACGAGGATCCCTATCCGGCCTCGGTGCAGGACATCAACTACGCGGTGCGCTGGGCAAAGGCCAATGCGCGCGCGCTGAAGACCCGGCCCGAGCTCATAGGCCTGTCCGGCCAGTCGAGCGGCGGCCATCTCGCCATGCTGGTCGCCATGCGGCCGGACGATGCGCGTTATTCGGCGATTCCGCTGCCGGCCGGATCGCCGCCGCTGGACGCGAGCGTGCGCTGTGTGGTCATGTCCTGGCCGGTGATCAATCCGCTGAGCCGTTACCGCCACGCCAAGCGCGCCGAGGCCAGCGCCAATCCGCCGGCCTGGCCAAAGTCGATCATCGGCCGCCACGATTCCTACTGGCGCTCGGAAGCCAACATGTCGGAGGGCAGCCCGACCATGGCGCTCGAGCGCGGAGAGAAGCTGCTGACACCGCCCGCGATCTGGTTCCAGGCGCACGGCGACATCATGCACGACTACAAGGACACCGAATCGCCGTTCGACGGCAACGAGCCGCAGCGCTTCTGCGCGGCGTACGCCAAGGCCGGCGGCTCGATAGACCTGGAATACATCGACATGGAGCGCAAGCCGGGCGCCTCGCCGGACCTCTCCAAGTGCGCTCCCATGTTCGGTCGGATGATCGAGTTCATCGACCGGCACGTCAGAGCCTGACCGGGAGCAGGCGTCAGCGCGCCGCCACCACAACGGCGGCCGCTGCCAGGGCCGCGCTCGCTCTTATCAAGATCGAAGCAGAGACCTGCGGGCTTGCGCGAGCAGCCTTATGCAGAAGACAACCGGCGCGTGTAGTGGTATGATCCAGTGCGCGGTGCGCCCCTTCTGGGGGCGCGTTTTCGCTGCGGCGCGGGGGAGAGAGGCCATGAGCACAGGCGAAGTCGGTCATACTGGCTCGCGTGCGGACTGGGTCGGGGTGCTGGCAAGCCTGTGGCTCTGCCTGTTCCTGGCAGGAAATGCCGCAGCGCAGACATCTCCAGCAACGCCGACCGCGCCGGCAGAGCCGACACCCCCGGCGACGACACAGGCGGCCTCGATGTCAGCCCTTCCGGCGGATCTCTGCAAGACGGCGCAGGCAAAGTCGCCCGCCACCGACATAACGGTCGCCCTCGATCCGTCGACGTCCTGGCAGCCGCGCGGTGGTGAGGTCCGCGTTGTGGTCGAAAGCAAGACCCAGCCGCTCAAGGACATCGATGCCATGGTCTGCTTCCGCTGGTCGGGAAGGGACAAGGCGGCGGCGTGGCTGGCCCCGTCGGCCGTACGTGTCGTCGAGTTCAGCTCGAACACGGTGCCGGCAAAGGCGGTGTTCAGCGTGACGGTGCCGAACCTGGAACGGGTGAAATCCTCCTGGTTCAGCCGATTGTGGGGGACGCCATCCGAAGCCGGAGATCAGCCGGATCAGTTCGATACCGGCATGATCGTTCCCATCGCCGACATGAAAGTGGTCTTGGTCCGGTCGAACGCCGTCCTGACGACCGCCGTTGTCGATGTCGGCGTCACCAGCGTCTGGAACGCCGTGATTGCGACGCTGGTCTGCATCGTCGGCGCGCACGCGGTGCTCTACGCCTGGGCCGTGCGCCGGAAGGTGCCCGGCCGATCGCCCTGGATGCGGCTCGTCGTGACGCGCGAGGGTTTCGCGAGTCTGTCGCAACTGCAGATCATGCTGTGGAGCTTCGTTTTCGGCGCCGGCGCGGTCTACGTGATGATCCTCTCGGGCAGCCTGATAAACATCCCCGTGAGTGCCCTGGTCCTGCTCGGTATCGCGGGCGCCACGACCTTGGGCGCGCGCATACAGGGAGCGAATGCACAGGCGGCTGCGCCGTCGGCTACCGATCTGCCGGCCGGCACCGCTGTGCCGGCGGCGCCGCAGAATGTCAGGGTGCTGGCCTCGACCGACCATACCGCCACCCTTGCCTGGGATGCCCCGGCGGCAGCCGTGGTCCATGCCGTCAGCTATGCGCGGCAGGACTTGGCCGACTGGCGGGAGAGTGACGACCGCATCGAGGAGACCAGCCATCGAGTGGGCAGGCTGCTGCCCGACACCACCTATGTCTTCCAGGTCGTCGCGCGCAATGCCAGCGGCAACAGCCCTCCAGTACAGGTGATCGGCCGTACCAAGCAGGCCGCGGTGATAGCGCGCCAGCCGCTGTGGTCCGATCTCGTGGTCACGCCGCAGCACCCGGGAGAGGTCGACGTCACACGGGTCCAGATGCTGTTCTTCACCCTCATCTCGGCGGGGTTCGTGGCGATCAAGCTGATCAGCGGCTACATGATCCCCGAGATCCCGGAAGGCTTCATGCTGTTGATGGGCATCAGCAACGGCGTCTATCTTTCCGCGAAATTCGTGCCCGACTAAAGACACAGGCGATGGCATGATCCCTGGACGAAAGTCTGGAGGAGCGTTCATGTATCGGCGGTCGTTGATCGGGGCTGCCGCGTCGGCCGCGCTGCTGCCGGCGGTGGGTCGGGCGCAGGCATTTCCGTCCAAGCAGCTGCGGCTGGTCGTCGGCTTCGCCGCCGGTGGCGGCGGCGACATCGTTGCGCGCGTGCTGGCGGCCGAGCTGACCAGGAGCGCCGGCTACTCGGTGCTGGTCGAAATCAAGCCCGGCGCGGGCGGCAACTTCGCGACCCGCGAGGCGCTGCGCGCGCCGGCCGACGGCCATACCGTGCTGCTGGCCAATGTCGGCATGCTGGCGGTCAATCCCTACGCCATGAAGGACGTCGGCTACGATCCGGTCGCCGACATCGCGCCGGTGTGCCTGGCGGTCGATTTCTCCAACGTGCTGGTCGTGCATCCCAGCGTGCCCGCCAAAACGCTGGCCGAGTATCTCGAGCTCGCCAGGCGTCCCGAAGGCATGGATTACGGCTCATCGGGCGTCGGCGGCGCGGGCCATCTTGCCGGCGAGCTCTTGAAGGCGCGCAGCGGCACCAAGTTGAACCACGTGCCGTTCCGCGGCGGCGGGCCGGCGATGAACGACCTGGTGGCGGGCCACGTGCCGTCGCTGATCGCGAGTGCTCCCACCGCCACGCCGCTGATGCGCGAGGGTCGCATCCGCGCCCTGGCCGTCACCGGCGCCAGGCGCTCGCCGTTCGATCCCGACATCCCGACCATTGCCGAGCAGGGCTTCCCGGGCTACGCCGCGACCAACTGGTACGCCGCCGTGGTCTCGTCCAAGGTTCCGCCCGAGATCGTGGCCCAGCTCAACGCGATCCTGACCAAGGCGCTCAAGGCGCAGGAGGTCCAATCGGCCTACGGCCAGCAGGGCATGGAGACGATCGCCGACACGCAGGCCGAGGCCGCAGCGCACATCGCGCGCGAGACCGAAGTCTGGAAGAAGGTCATCGCCGATGCCGGCATTCGCCTCGAGTGACAGGACGGCACTGCTTGAATCAGGACGGTAATTGGTCTATGATACTTTCGCTACCTCTCGTTGTACGGAGGAAAGCCGATGTTTTCACTGATCAAGGACCTCGGTTTTCGGGCTGCCGCCAGGCAGGAGGCGGTCCCGTTCGTGATTGCGTTCGTGGTCGCCGAGCTCTTTTTCAAGTTCAAGAGTTTTGCACTCGAGTGCCTGGCATTTCTCGCCGTCTGGGCTCTCCTCAGCTTTGTCCAATCTCTCGTTTTTCCGACCAGCAAGGTGCAGCGCCCGACGTCCTGATCGGGTAGCAGCGAGGGCCACGCAGTCTGTCGACGCGTTGGGCTGAATTTCGGACGTAGTACGCCTGCCTGAGGGATTACCGTGCCTCGAAAGCGAGACGGAGGGTCTTGCCCATGCCGACGAAGCTGTCCGCGCTCCAGATCAAGCGGTCGCAGGAAGCACCGTTCGTCTTCCAGGGCGTGGTGCGCGAGGTGGGCGAGAACAACCTCAGGGGTGTCCCGCCCGCTTCGGCCCACGCCCTCGTGAAGGTCGAGGAAGTGCTGCTGGCGCCGTCCAATCTTGGTGACTTGCGCGGACGCACCCTCACCGTCGTTCTGGCGAAGCCCGCCAAGAAGGGCATGCGCGGCGTGTGGTGGGCCACGAGCTGGGTATTCGGTGACGAGATCGGCGTGATCGAGGTCGAGCGCGCGGCCGGGCTCGGCGTCATGCAGGCCGCCGCAGAAGTCGTCGGCGCCCGCCTCGCCGCGCTGGACAGGCTGGTGGCCGACCGCGTGGCGGGGGCGGACCTGATCGTGGCCGGCGCCGTCGTTTCCATCGAGGAACTTGGACTGGATGGAATCGCCGAGGGGACGACCTGGCGGCAGGCGTTCGTCAGGGTCTCTACCGTGTTGAAGGGGCAGGCCGGCGCGGAGACGGTCATCCAGTTTCCCGGGTCAGGCAGCCCGCGATGGGCGACAGCGCCGCGGCTGGTACTCGATCAGCAAGGCGTCTTCATCCTGAGGCGGCCATCGCGCGAGCCGAAGATGCGCAACGTGAAGGCGAGTGGCGTGTGGGTGGCCCTCGATCCCAACGACGTCCATGCCTCGTCCGCCCTGGCGAGGATCGAAGGGTTCGTTCGCATGGCCGCCCTGCAGGCGCGTCGTCGTTCGACAACCCGTTAGCCGGAGGCTCGCCATGCCGCTGCGCGTCGTGAACGTCACGCCCAACGTGCTCAGCAATGAGACAGGGGGCGACACCGAACCCAGTATCGCGGTCGACGGCGCGAATCCTCAGCGCATCGCGATCACCGCCTTCACGCCGGACCCGGCGAGCTCGGGGTCGGCGCCGATCTACACCAGCACGGATGGTGGCGTGAACTGGGCCACGGTCGTTTGTCTGCCGGGCGGCAATACGACCTTCGACAGCTCCCTTCGATTCGCCGGCCAGTCCGGCAACCTCTATGCGGGCATCCTGCGGGCTGACAATTCGAACCTGAATATCCTCAGGTCGGCATTCCCGCCCGCCGGCCTCATGACGCAATTGATCAACCGCGCCGGAGTCGACCAGCCCTGGGTGGCTGCGTCATGGGCAGGCGTTCCGGGCGGGACGGCGGAGCGCGTCTACGTGACCAGCAACGACGGCGGCCAGGCGGCCGTGCAGTTCTCGCTCGACGCCGCGACGGCCGCGGCGCCCGCCGGTTTCGGCGCGCCTCTCAACCTGCAGCTCCGCCCCGGCAGCAGCAGGCCCTCGGTTCGCGGCGCCATCCACCGGGCCGGCCGCATCTACATCACCTTCGTCCACGCCGGAGCGGGCGGGTCGGACATCGTGGTCATGCGCGACGACGCCTGGGGCGCCAACAACTTCGGCGACCTGGTGGATACCGGCGACTCGATCGCCGGCGTGCGCGTCGTCACCGGCGTCACGGTTCCGCCGGTTGGCACCCTGCTCGGCACGCAGCGGGTGAGCTCGCGGATCGCGATCGCCGTCGATCCGCGCAACCGCCAGCGCGTCTACCTCGCCTGGTGCGACGGCGCCGTGACGGCCGCCTCGCCGTTCACGCTGCACGTGCGACGGTCCGACAATGGCGGTGCGACCTGGACCGCCGATTTGCGCACGATCGCCAACGTCACCAATCCCGGCCTTGCCGTCAACGTGCAGGGTGTGGTGGCGCTGATGTATCAGCAGCTCGTCAACGTGGCCGGCGCCAACCGCTGGAACACGGTGCTCGAACGCTCGACGAACCGCTTCGCCACCGTCGCCACGACGTCGGTGCTCGCCAACACGCCGCCAGGCGTCGGCTTCGGCGCGGCCGGCGACCTGGGCGATTTCGCCAACCTGATCGCGCAGGGCAAGGACTTCTATGGGACGTTCTGCTCGGTCAATGCCCCGCTCAACGCCAATTTCCCGTCCGGCGTGACGTTTCTGCGCAACGCCGACTTCGCGACCGGAAACCTGCGCAATCTGGCGAACACCGCGAACGTCGCGACGTCCGTCGACCCCTTCTTCTTCCACTGGCAGACCGTCGAGCCGAAGGACGACATCTATGTCCGCGACTGGACGGACAGCGCCGCGGTGGCGGACGACGGCGCCGAGCCGTCGCTCAGGCCGGCCTTCTATGTGACGCCCGACGTGTGGAACCGCCGCGGCACGGATCCCGGTGCCTTCATCAGCGATCGCCCGTCGAACGAGGACGCCGGCAACGGCGTCGGCACCGTCGGCAACAACTGGCTGTTCGCCCGGATCCGCCGCAAGGCCGCCGCGCCGATGGGCTCGCCGGACCTCGTGGCGACGGCGCACTTCCTGGTGTCGCCGCTGGGCACCGGCAGCAACTACGCCGATGCCTCGTCGATGGATCCCGACGTGAGCTTCCCCGATCCCGATCCGGTCGTGACCTTCACGGCCGCCGATGTCGGGCCGATCACGACCGCGGCCTTTCCGTGGCACCTCAATCCCATCGCCTCCACGCATCTCTGCGCCGCGGTGGAAACGAGCGCCCCCGGCGATCCGTTCGTCGGCGCGAGCCTGCGCGGGCGGGCGCCGGGATGGCCGGACACCGACCTCGAGATCGTCGACGACAACAACAAGGCGCAGCGCAACATGGGGCTGTCGACGGTTCCGGCGCGCGAGTCGGGCGAATCCGTTCTGTGGGGCCTCGTGCACAATGCAGCGGTGTTCCGACGTGACCTCGAGCTGAAGATCCGCTGGCCGATTCCGCGCGACATGCGGGGCCGTCCGTCGGCGATCGTCGTGAGCCCGGGAGACAAGCCGCTGCCGCTGCGCGTCGACGGCCGTATCGTGCTGCGACGGATGCAACCGCTGGAAAACCGATGGGTTGGCGTGCGCCTGGACAGGATCGCCGGCAGGCGCGGTCTCGTCGCCGCCGTGGAATTCGATGAGATGGCCGGCGACGCCGCGGTCAACGGCTTCGCCCTCGGAGTCCGGGTGGGATCTGACCGCGAGGTCGAGGCGCATGCGGCGGAGCGGTTGCGCTCCGTCGCGACGCGACTCGTCCACGGCTGGAAGGCCGACTTCGGCGACGCCGTGGAGAAGCTGGCTCGCCGGCGCTCGCTCGAGTTTCCGGCGGCCGCCGACCTTGCGGTGGCTGTCGCCCGGCTGGCGCTCCGGCACGGCAAGGACCAGTTTGCGATCGCCAGGGCCGCGAGCGCCTTTCGGCGCGTGGCCGGAAGAAGAGGATCGGCCCGGCTGGTGGCGCTCGCCTCGCTGATGGAATGCGTCGATGCGCATCTCACGTCGCTGCGACTGGCGCGCGGCAACCGCGCCGACATGCTGCAGACGGTACGGTGGAAGCTGGCCGTCGTCGAAGCTGCGAGAGGCGACGCGGGCGCCGCCGCCTTGGCACGCATTGCCCAGCGGTGCCGCCGGTTCATCGAGGAGTGGGAGGCCCGCACGGCGCACGCCGCCGACGCCGTCGGCCTCCTGCGCGCGACGCTGGAGCCAATCGGCACGCTCGGCACCAGGACGACCCAGAGACAACTGCAACGGCTCGGCGAGGCCTGCCTCGCCGCGAGCGGCGACCTCGACGTCTTCCAGGCGAGGTACGCAAGGCTGGTCAAGGCGATGGCGTCGGCGCTGTGAGGCGCGGCGCATTCCAGCATGGGTCATTGTGGCGGGGGCGTTGACATGAGCGGTCTATCTTCCCAGACGATCCTCAGCATTCTTGCGGCCGAGGGCACCACCGCGGCCACGAAATCCCTGATTCTCGATTTCCTCAATGCTGCCCAGAACGCCAGCGCCATCGCCGGCATCGAGCACCAGGAAGGTCCGGTGGTGGACGATCCCAGCCGGGGATATGGCGACCAGATCGCGGACTATGACATCGGCGTCGTGGTGGCACAGCGCATCATCGCCCGGCGAACCTCCGTCGGCGGCTTCAGCGACCTTACGCAGCTCAACAACATTCGCGGTTTCGGTGCCGACAAGTTCCGCGACCTGCTCTACTCGTTCGCCAGCACGGTCTACGAGGTGTCGGCCATCGTCTTCAACTACAACACCGCCGCCATCACCAACGATGCGATGAACCTGCGCAAGAACGCCACCACCGCCGCGCCGTCGCCGGCCTGGCAGAAAGGCGTGTCCTCGACCTACAAGGATTCGCCCGCGCTCTACGCGATCAAGGAAACGCAGGGCAGGCCGCTGGCGATTCGCGCCTCGTTTCGAGCCAATGGCCTGAGCGGCGCGTTCATCCGGGCGGTCGGCGGCGGACGGCTGGGCGCGCCGAAGGAGCGCTACATCAGCTTCGACAGTGCCGGCAACTCGGGCTACGAGACCTTCGAGCTCGACAATCCGACGTTCCACGCGCACGGTGTGAATGCCTACAACATCGCTTGGCAATGGCAGTTCCGCCTGAAGGCCGGCGATCCGTGGCGTGGCATCCTGACCACACGACACCGCATCTTCGTCGTGCTCAATGCGCCGACGTTGCCTTGGGTGCAGACCGGCGGCAGCACGTCCTTGCCGTGGACCGATGCGCTGGAGATCGCCTGCGGCTGGGCGCAGGGGACGACCAATCGCGTGGCCGCTGCGACGGCCATCACGGCCGGCTACAACGGTTCTGGCCGCGTGTCCTATGACACCGTATCGGGGGCGACCTTCTACGGCTTCGTGTCGTACAATCTCACGCAGATGATCGACCGCCTGAACGGCGGTGCCGGCCTTGGCGCGAAGGTGAACTGCACCGACAGCGCCGATACCGTGGCGACGTTCGCCAATCTCGTCGGCTGCGACCTGTGGGAGTCGCGCATGGCTTCGTCGTTCGCGCTGAACCCGATGATCGCCATCGGCTACAATGTCTGGGCGATCCCGTTCTCGGGCAGCTTCAGCTATCACGAAGTGGCGTGGACGGGAGCGTGCACGGAAAACGACCGTGTCTTCGACGGTTGCCTGAAGGTCGATGGCGATGCCGACCCCACGACGGCGCCGCACACTGCGCTGCTGCCGACCAACATTTTGTTCGGCGACTGCGGGACTATGAACTATCGGCTGCGGCTGTGTCCGCCGACGCCGACGGGGTGCGTGAAGTGCGTGCCCCAGCCGGCGACCACGCGGCAACGCCGTCCCATCGTCTAGCAGCCGACCACCGATCGCTCGGGAGCTGGTCCCATGAACGAGACATACGACACTTCGGAATGGGCGGTCGAAACGACCCTCGGGCGGCGGATTTTCAACGCCAACTTCCGCCTGGGCGCAGGCGTGCTGCGCGGCTGGGAGATCGTCAAGTCCGTCGCCGTGGAGCACGAGGCCGGGGTCACCGAGCGCGTCACCATCTGGCGCAAGAGCGGCGCCAGGAAGGAGATGCTGATCCGGGTCGGCGTTGTCGAGCACGACAGCTGGAGCGCTGCCCAGCAGGGCCTTTACGCCACCTTGCTTCACTGCATGCGTCCCGACATTCCACGCGGGAAAGGCGCGCTGGCCCGGACAGGCGATGTCAGCTTTGCGGCGTCGGACGCCAAGGCCAAGGGCGCGGCATCGGTATTCTTCGCGCGCGGAAATGTAGTCGTCTCGGTGACCAGCGTCGGTGAGGCACCTGTCGATGTGGCGGCGTTCGCCAAGAAGGTGGATGCGGTCTTACGGACGCCGCCCAAGGAAACCGAGCTCAAGCGTGGCTTGGCCGAGCAAAGGTCGCCGCGGTCGTACGACGTGAAAAGGAGACGGCCCGTCACGGTCATCGAGAGCCTGCCGCAGGTCCTGGCGGCCGGTAAATGGGTCAAGGTCATCGCTCCCGATGGCGAATTGCGCCGCGAGGATGACCACCTCGTCTACCTCGCCGAGGGAGCGGGCCGGAAGAGGGTCGGGCACTACCTCTATGGCGGGACCCGCTGACGGGCTGATCGTTCGAAAGCCTCCCGACTGTGGGGAATCCCACAGGAGTCTCGTGCGAAGCGCTGCAAGATGCGGCTCTCAGTTCGACCGGGAGGCGCTCCATGGTTCGAGACGCACGACGGGTCGGCGCGATCGTTACGTGGGTCGCGCTTCTGCTGGGAGTCGGTTACCTCGCTTCGACGCCATGGCCATCGTCGGCGCTCGCCGCATGGCGTGCGCCGGCCGTCAAGTTTCTCGACCGCGGGCATCTCGAGAAGCGCGCCGACGCGGCCATCGGGGTCTGGCAGCAGCAGACGGACGAGACCGACGACGAGCCGCAGAATGGCGACAACGCCGAACCGATCGATGCCCATGACGGCGTCTATGTCGGCACGGTCACGACGAGGGCGGATGGACGCCTCGTCACTTTCAGGCTCCAGGTGGCCAACGGCATCGGCTCGGGCACGCTGATCCAGAGAGAGTGCGGTGCGACGCCGATCAAGCTCAAGGTCTCGTCGACGGGCAGCGTCAGCGGCCTGGCGCTGATATTCGGCTCGACCTGCCTCAAGACGGAGATCGCGATCCGGGGCCGCGCCATCGGCGGCACACTCCAGCTCAGGCTGGGCACCCAGTATCTGGAGCTGTCCAAGCCTTGAGCGTTCCTCCCCAGCGACGCAACTCACGTTCCTCCCCCGGCCAAGGGGAGACGCGCACGAACGGTGTGCAGAAATGATCTCTAGAGCATGATAGGTCCGGCTGGAATCAGCCGGACCCATCATGCCCTGTGAAACCACGATCACCCGCGCGCGCGAATGGGATGAAATGGAACCGCATGCGGTTCCATTTCATCCCATTCCGCTCTAGCGACTGACGCCGCCGTCGAGCCGCAGCATCGGAACGAGCACCAGCGTGACCGCCGTCGAGGCGGCGGAGACGATGATCAGCGGTCCGAGCTGCCCGCCGAACACGTCATCGTAGAGCCAGGCGCCCACGGTGCTGGAGGCGAGCTCCGCGAGGTTCATGATCGACATCAGCCCGGCGAAGGCGAAGCCCTCCGCGCGCCTGGGAACATAATCGGCGGCGAGCGTGAGCGAGGCGATGGTGGCGATCATCAGGGCGACGCCGTTGGCGAAGTTCACGATCGCGGCCGTGATCGGATCGGCCAGCAGCAGGAACGAGGCGGCCGACAGCGTGCCCAGCACGATGCTGAGGTTGAGCAGCGCCTTCGAGCTCAGGCCGCGCAGCAGACAGCGATGCACCAGGGCGCCGGCGATCCAGCCGGCCGAGGCGATCGCGCCCAGGATGCCGATGTAGCTCTGCGAGAACTTGAGCTCGTCGGTCATGAAGTAGTAGAGCGGCGTGCCGAAGCCGGGCGCGAAGGAATAGAGAAACAGGAACAGCGCGACGATATACAGCCTGGCCGACTTCGTTGCCGTCACGAGGCTCTGGAAGGTGCGCCGCATCTCGGCCGCGTTCGCGCTCACCTTGCGCTCGTCGAGCAGGAACAGCGACGCCAGCACCACGGCAATGGGCGCGACGGCGGCGATGGCGGCCGCCACCTGCAGGGCGGGGAGGGCGGCGAGATTCTCGACCAGTGCGCCGCCCGCGAACGAGCTCGCCATGATCGCGATGTAGAACCAGAGCCACTGCTGGCTGACGAACGTGCTGCTGAGGCGGAAGGCCTGGCCGTTCTCCGCCAGCAGGGCACCGCAGAGCGTGCTGGCCGTGGCCATGGCGTAGGAGGTGAGGAGCAACGGCAGGGCGATGGCGCCCGGTTCGGCCTGGCGGGCGATCACGGCAAAGGCCGCGACCGCGCACAGGCTGGCCATGATCAGGTAGCTCTTGCGGCGGTAACCGAACAGCGGGACGAAATCGGAGACCAGGCCGAAGGCCGGCTTGATGATCCACGGGAAGTTCAGGACGGCGAAATAGGTGGCGACCTGCAGCGCGCTCCAGCCGATGTCCTTCAGATAGTGCGTCAGCGGCTGGTAGATGATGCCGACGCGCGCCTGGGCGATGCCCTCGACGAGATAGACGATGGCGAAGAACAGCATCAGCCGGCTGACGTGCCGGTCGTCCTCCGCCGTTCGCGAGGGCGCGCCGAGCGTCAGGGCAAGATCGCTTCGCCCTCGATCTCGACCTTGGCCTGCGGATCGATCAGGGCCGAAACCTGGACGAGGGTCATGGCCGGGAAGTGCTTGCCGAGCGTGGCGCCCCACGCCGCGCCGATGGCGGCACCTGCGGCGTTGAACTCGGCGATGTCGGTCACGTAGGCGCGCAGGGCCACCAGGTGCTGCGGCTCGCCGCCCGCCGCCTTCAGGACGGTCACGAGGTTTGAGAGCGCGACGCGCCACTGCGTGCCGGCGTCCGTGCCCGGCGCGATGTGCGACTGGCCGGGCGCGCGGCCGATCTGGCCTGCGATGCGCACGCTCGCGGTGCCCTTGGCGACGACGGCGTGCGAGAAGCCGCGCGGGCGTGCCCAGCCCTCGGGCAGGATCGGCGTGTAGGCGATGTCGCTCATGTCCAAATCTCCTCTCAGGCCGCCATCGTCGGCTGGCCCGCTGCCGGCGCCGGCCCGCGGTCTGCGCTCAGCACGACGCCTTCATAGCCGCCGGCCGCCACCTTGTTGATCGTGTTCACGTACTTCGGCGTGCCGCCGTTGTAGACGAGGTAGCGGATGGTGCCCTGCTCGTGGCCCGGCACATTGGAGTTGTAGCCGGTGAACCACGACTTCGCCTTGCGCATCAGCATCATGGCGTACATGTCGACGACGTGCTTGGTCCAGCGCTGCTCGGCCGCTTCGGTCGCCTCGGCCTTGGTGTAGCCCTTGGCCTGCATGTACTCGAGCAGATCGGTGCACCAGTTCACGCCGGTCTCGATGCCGCGCGGATAGTTGGTCGAGGCTGAGCCGCTTTGCGGGCCGGAAGGCATCAGCAGATTGGGGAAGCCATGGATCATCATGCCGAGGAAGGTCGAGATGGAGGTGCGCCACTTGTCGGCGAGCTTGATGCCGCCGGTGCCCTGGATGTCGATCTTGTCGTAGGCGCCGGTGATGGCGTCGAAGCCCGTGGCGTAGACAATGATGTCGAACTCGTAGTCGCGTTCGGTCGTCCGCAGGCCCTTCTCGGTGACGCGCACCAGCGGCGTCTCGCTGATGTCGACCAGGTGGACGTTGGGCCGGTTGAAGGCCTCGAAGTAGTTGGTCTCCATCGGCACGCGCTGCACGCCGAAGCCGTGGTCGCGCGGGATCAGCTTCTCGGCGACCTTCGGATCCTTCACGCGCCGGCGGATTCGGTCGGCGATGTATTCGGAGAACTCGGCGTTGGCCTTCTCGTCGGTGAAGATCTCGCGGAAGTTCGCCAGCCAGATGCCGAAGCCCGGCCCGTCATAGAGCTGGTCCCACAGCGCCAGCCGCTCCTCGCGGCTCACCTCGTAGAAGCCGCGCCGGTCGGGCTCGTGCACGAAGCCGCCCGGCGAGCGCGAGCACGCGGCGAAGATCTCGTCGTAGCGGCGACGGATGTCGGCCATCTCGGCCTCGGAGATCGGCCCATTGTTCAGCGGACAGCTCCAGTTCGGCCGGCGCTGGAACACGGTGAGCTCGCCCACCTTGTCGGCGATCTCGCCGATCACCTGGATGCCGGTGGCGCCCGTGCCGATAACCGCGACGCGCTTGCCCGCCATGTCGACCGGCTGCTGCGGCCAGTGGAAGGTGTGGAACGAACGGCCCTTGAAGCTCGCCATGCCCTCGAGCTTGGGCAGGGTCGGGATCGACAGCAGTCCGAGCGTCAGGATCAGGAAGTGGCAGGTGAGCTCGCGCCCGTCGCCGGTGCGCACATGCCAGAGGTTCTCCGCCTCGTCGTAGCGCGCACTGTCGACGCGGCAGTTGAACTGCATGTGCTTGCGCAGGCCGAACCTGTCGGCAACGTGGTTGAGATAGCGCAGGTTCTCGGGCTGGCCGGAGAAGTGCTCCTTCCAATGCCATTCGTCTAGAAGCTCGCGTGAGAAGGAGTAGCCGTAGGTCCAGCTCTCCGAATCGAAGCGTGCACCCGGGTAGCGATTCCAATACCAGGTGCCGCCGAGATCGCCGCCGGCCTCGAGCACGGTGGCATCCATGCCGAGGTCGAGCAGGCGCTTGATCTGGTAGATGCCGGCGACGCCGGCGCCGACGACGATGGCTTCATGGTGCTGCTGCATGCGCGCAGTCTGGCACGAAAACAGAGCGGCACATCCCATGGATTGCCGATCTGCGAACTGGCGATACGATTCACTATAATTGCACCATAACAACAATATTTCATTTTTGGCGCAGAATAAGAAATTGCTCTTCGAATGAAGAAATAATATTTAGCCGCCCGGGAATGAGATGACGCCGATTGGGGGGGCGCCATCCAAAGGGGTGTGGTGATGATGAAGATGGCGTTTGGCGCCGCGGCGCTTGTTTTCGTGTTCTCGGCTGTCGGGCAGGCGGCGGATCAGCAGGCAGCGGCTCCACCCGCGGGCACCAAGGCGGAGGCCACTTGTGCCTCCCAGCATGTCGCTGAGCCCAACCTCTCGGCGACCGATCTCCTGGCCAAGGATTTCGACATCAAGGCCGCCGTCCCGGGCGGGCTCTGGCTGCAGAAGAAGCAGGAAGTCTTCTACTGCAATTCCGGAATCGTGAAGGACGGCGATACGATGTGCTGGAAGCTGCGCAAGCCCGTCGGCGGCCAGAGCTGCAGCGAGGCGATCGACCGGGCGTCCTCAAAGGACGTACGCGGATAACGACGCGAACCGGCACTTATTGGAGTGGCTCTTCTCGCGGAGAGCCATTTGCGTGGCTGTCCGACGACGGCTGTGCCGCTGCGGCTGCGCTGTCGCGCGCCCGGTCGATTTCCGCGACGCGTGCCTTGAAACGCGTGAGGTCCTGGCCGCTGAGTCGGGACCTGAGTGCCGTGCGCGCCATGCTGAGCGGATCGACCGGCCGGCCGTTGCGATGCAACTCGAAGTGCAGATGCGGGCCTGTCGAGAGCCCGCTGCTGCCGACATAACCGATCACCTGGCCCTGTTTCACGCGCGCGCTGCGCCGTACGCCCGGTGCGATGCGCGACAGGTGGGCGTAGCCCGTTGCCAGGCCATCCGAATGGCTGATCTTGATCCACCGGCCGTAGCCGCCGTTGGGGCCGGCCTCGACGACGCGGCCAGCGCCGGCGGCGAGGATCGGCGTGCCGGGCGGTGCCGCGAAGTCGATGCCGGCATGCAGGCGGGTGAACCTCAGCACCGGATGATGGCGCATGCCGAAGCGCGATGAGATGCGGCTCATGTTGAGCGGCGTGCGCAGCAGCGCCTTGACCACGCTCTCGCCTTCCTTGTTGTAGAAGAACTCCTCGCCATCGTGCGGCTTGAAGCGATAGATGCTGAAACTCTGCTCGCCGCCGCCGGTGGTCAGTTCGGCCCACAGCACGCGTCCGGCGTCGACCGGCCACCCGTCGCTGGTCCAGGCCTGCTCGATCAGCACGTCGAAGCGGTCGCCGACCTTGATGTCGTGCTGGAAGTTCACGTCCCAGGAGAAGGCGCGCAGCATCTCCACCAGCGCCGGCCGCGGCACGCCGGCCGCCTCGGCGCTCACGATCACCGAGCCGTCGACCGTCCCTGTGGCGCGCTGCAGCCTGGGCACGGTCTCGAAGATCTCTTCCTCGGCTTTGAAATCGCCATTGTCGTCGCGCTCGAGCGTGATCTCGCGCCTGGGCTCGGGCCGGATCCTGAGAGCGACCAGGAGTGGTTTGCCTTCTTCGCCCTCGGTCGGTCCCAGCGTCACGTTGATTTCCTGGCCGACCGGCAAACGGTTCAGGCGCACGCGCGCCTTGAGGGCCGCGATGGCGTTGCCGACATCCTTGGTGGCGATGCCCAACCCATGCAGCGTGCCCGCGACCGTGCCGCCCTTCTCCAGCCGTGCGGAGGTCTCGACCGCGGAAGGAGCGGGTGTCGTCGCGGGTGGCTGCGAAGCCATGGCGACACCGGGGGCGGCGGCGGGCGGCGTGTCCTGCGCCGCCGCCTCCGGCTCGAGATCCGATGCGCCGCCAGATGGAGCCGTCTCCGGTCCGGCTGCGGTGTCGACGTCGGGCGGCGCTGCTTCCTGCGACGATGCCTCCTGCTGCGCCGGCTCGGCCGGTTCGGGCAGCGGTGTCGCCGATTCGGAATCCACGTTTGGAGCTTCGGCGATCTGCGGCGGTGCGCCGGAGGTCTCGGCAGACGCTGACGGCGGCAACGGTTCGCGTGGCGCCAGCCAGACCATCACTGCCACGAGCGCAAGCCCGCCCAGCAGCACGCCGATGGTGCGCCACGTGTCTCGCGCGACCACGTGCCGGCGTGGCCGCGGTGAAGTTGGATATTTCGAGGAAGAGGGGCGAGGAGAAGATGAAGAGTTCACAATGCGTCGCGGCACGGGGCCTTCATCGAGCATCTCGTGGTCCTTGAGGGGTCAGAGGGCGGGGCGTCGGTCGTCTTGGTTTTTTTATCGTCGAAGAGCCGCAGTATCTGCGGTCGGCGATTTTTCGCGGCGGAGATTTGGCCAGGAACTTGGCAGCAATGTGATCGCGTGACGGCTGAGAGAAAATGCCGGAGGATAACTGGCGACGTCAGTCCCGGGCGCTCCGCCACTGCCACGGCGCGATGCATTTGTGGCCGTGCACGCCGCGCCGCGCCGCTGTCGCAGCATCCTCCTGCGTGATGTAGCGCGCGGAGTACGGAACGAAGGCGAGAGCGTAGCCGCCGGTGACCATCGCCGCCCCGAGGTCGATGCCGTCGGCCCGGCAGATCGCCGTGATCTCGTGGTCGACCTCGCCCATCCGCGTCGTGCACGCGACTTCCTTCGTGCCGATCAGGTCGGAGAGATAGTCCCGTGCCGCACGGCCTGCGGGCCAGCCGTCGGCACAGACCTGTGCGAGCTCCGGCGCGTCGATGCCGTGCAATCGGAAGGTCGTGCCCTTTAGCTCGATGGTGTCGCCGTCGATGACGACTTGAGCGATGGCGTATTCACTGAAGACAAAGGCGATGGTGGCAATACCGAGTGAGATCGCCTTCCTGATCATCAATTCCCTCCTTTCGCGCCGAGCCTGACGCTTCACTACCCTGTGATCCTCCGCGAGGCATCCGCCGGAGGGATGCTACAGTAACATCCTCATGCCCCGTGCGACCTGGACATGGACTTTCGACCTGCCGCCCAGCGAGCTGTGGCCGGTGCTGGCCGACACCAACCGCTTCAACGAGGCGATGGGGCTTCCACCTTATGTACTGGAAGAGACGCCGCAACCCAACGGTACCGTGCTGCGCCGCGGCAAGGGCAAGGCTGCAGGCTTCGCGCTGGAATGGCAGGAGAAGCCCTACGAGTGGATCGAGGGCCGGCATTTCCGCCAGGCCCGCGAATTCACCAAGGGGCCGTTCCGTCGCTTCGGTCCGATCTTCGACCTCGAGCCCGATGGCCGCGGCGGCAGCCAGGTGAGCTACGCGCTGGAGTACGAGCCGCTGACATTGACCGGCCGACTGTTCGGCGCGCGCCTCGCCAGGCAGGCAGGCGGCGTGGTCGAGAAGCGCATCCTCGAAGCCGTCGCCTTCGCCAAGGGTGAGCGCACAACATGGTTCGACATCGCACCGCCCGAGTTGCCCGAGGGCGCGCGTGAACGCGCCGCGGCGCTGGCGGCCGAGGTCGACCGCAGCCCCTACGGCAACGGCCTCGGCGCCAGGCTCGCCGACTTCGTGCTGAGCGGCATGGCGACGGATCTCGCCCATCTGAAACCCAAGAAGCTGGCGCTTGATCTGAAGGTGCCGCAGCGCGCCGCCATCGAAGCATGCCTTGCCGCCACGCGCGCGGGCCTGCTCACCATGAAGTGGGACCTCTTGTGCACCAACTGCCGCGGCGCCAAGCTCACGGTGTCGGCGCTCTCCGAGCTGCCGCGCGGTGCGCACTGCCCGTCGTGCAACATCGACTACGACCGCGATTTCGAGAAGAACGTCGAGCTCTCCTTCGCGCCTGCGCCGTCGGTGCGGCCGCTGGGCGTCGGCGGCTTCTGCCTGTCGGGCCCGATGGCCACGCCGCATGTCGCCGTCCAGGTCCTGCTGGCGCCGGGCGAGAAGCGCCGCGTGACGGTCGACTTGCCGGCCGGCTCCTATCGCCTGCGCACCCTGCATCCCGGCGCGTTCGTAGACGTCGAGCATCGAGGGAGTGCTTTCCCGGGTGTGCGCGCCACCGACAAGGGCGTCGAGGCGCTATCGCCCGGCCAAGCCGGCACGATCGCCTTCGTGAACGACGCCGCCTTCGAGCTGGCCGCGCTGATCGAAGACCGTACCTGGACGCGCGAGGCGCTGACTGCGCCCGAGGTGATCTCGCTGCAGGCCTTTCGCGATCTCTTTGCCGAAGCGACCTTGCGGCCGGGCGACGAGGCCGGCGTCAGCCAGGTGGCGCTGCTCTTCACCGACCTGCAGGGCTCGACGGCGCTCTACGAGCGAGTCGGCGACGCTGTCGCCTTCAACATGGTGCGCGAGCATTTCGCGCTGCTCGCCTCGATCGTGCGCGACCATGACGGCGCGGTGGTCAAGACCGTCGGCGATGCCGTCATGGCCTCGTTCGGCGATCCCGCGCACGCGGTGAAGGCGGCCTTGGCGATGCAGGCCCGCATCGTCGACCATGGCCTCGTGTTGAAGCTCGGCATCCACGCCGGACCCAGCGTCGTCGTGACCCTGAACGACCGCCTCGACTATTTCGGCTCGACCGTGAACATGGCGGCTCGCCTGCAGGGCCAGAGCGCAGGCGGCGACATTGTGCTGAGCCGCAGCGTCGCCGACGATCCCGCCGTGCAGCCGCTGCTCGCCGGATTGTCGCCGCGCGAGGAAAGCGTGATGTTGAAAGGCTTCGCCGATCCGATCAGCTTCGTCCGACTTACGCCCTCATGATCTCCTCCCCCGTCATACCAGGGCTATCGCATGTGACTGCAAAACCCCGTCATCCCGACCGGAGC
>JAEZHS010000009.1 GCA_023436825.1 Pseudomonadota bacterium
GCCGGCGTGCTGCGCGTGGACATCGACGCCGCGGCCGAGAGCCTCACGGCCTGGCTGACCGCCGCGGGCTTGCCGGCCATCGACACCGTGACGATCATGCGGCGCGGACGCTGGCCCGAGAGGCGGGAACGGCCGCGGCGATTCGGTCTGGCCCTTCAGGCCTGGGGCTGAGGTCGGTTCGCGTCATGCCGGGTCGTCGCGCAACCTCGGCGTGCTTGCCGATCGCCGCCTCACGTTCTTATCGTTATCGTTCGCTTCCGGCTTTGTCCGCCTCGGAAAGGATCCGTCGATGCGTTCCAGGCTCGTCGTTTGGTACAACACCAAATGCCCGGTCTGCGACGGTGGGGTCAACTGGCAGCGCAACCGGCTGGTGCGCGCCGCCCGCGCCGGCGCCATCGAGTTCCGCGACATCAATCTCGAGCCGGACGCGCTCGCCTGCTTCAATGCCGGGATCGAGGACGTGCGGCGCCGGCTGCACGCGGTCGACGCTGGAGGCCGGCTGTTCGTCGGCGCCGACTGCGCCATCGAAGTCTGGCTGCGCACGCCCGGAGATGCGTGGCTCGGCCGACTGGCGGGCCTGCCCGTCGCACGCCCGATCGCCCGTTTCGTCTATGACCGCTTCGCCGATGTCCTCTACGCCTGGAACCGACGCAAAGGACATTGGTAGTCGGCGGCCTTGTTTCAGCTGAAGTCCACGGTCGACAACGCGCGGTCCAGCGTTTCGACGATCCGGTCGCACTCGGCACGGGTAATGACCAGCGGCGGCGACATGGTGATCGTGTTGCCGTAGCGCCGCCCGCCAACCGACCGGCCTACCAGAAGGCCGTTGTCGCGGCAGAACTCGTGGACGGCGGCAATGGCCTGCGGGCTGACCGGTTCCTTGCTGGCGCGGTCCTTCACCAGCTCGACGCCGATCAGCAGGCCCTTGCCGCGGACGTCGCCGACGACCTTGTGCTTCATCAAGGTGCGCAGCCCGTCCTGAAGATAGGCGCCGATCTCGGCCGCGCGTTCGGCCAGTTTCTCGGCTTCCAGAATCTCGATGTTGCGGACGGCGACCGCGGCCGAGACCGGGTGCCCGCCGTAGGTGTTGACCTGCCCGACCTGCCGGTTCTCCGACGCCTCGCCGTAGAAGCTGTCGAATACGCTATTCTTCACCACCGTCGCGGCAATCGGCAGGTAGGCGCTCGAGATGCCCTTGGCGATCGCGACGATATCGGGAGCGACGTCATAGTGCTGGTGGGCGAACATCTTGCCGGTGCGGCCGAAGCCGTTGATCACCTCGTCGACGTGCAGGAGGATGCCGTACTTGCGGCAGAGCTTCTCGACCTCGGGCAGGTATTCGTCAGGCGGCACGGCGACGCCGACGCCGCTCATGATCGGCTCTACCAGCACTTCGGCGATCGTCTCGGGACCTTCGCCCAGGATGGTGGTCTCCATGTTCTTCACGCAGGCCATGCCGCAGCTCGGATAGTCGAGGCCGAGCGGACAGCGATAGCAATAGGGATGGGCAACGTGCACGAAGTCGCCCGAATACGGTTCGAACTTCGCCTTGCGCTCGCCCATGCCGCCGGCGTCCAAGGTCGCAAGCGTGGTGCCGTGATAGGAGAAATAACGGCTGATGGTCTTGAAGCGATAGTGCTGGGGATGCTCGTGCTTCATGTACTGGCGGGCGATCTTGAAGCCCGCCTCGTTGGCCTCGGAGCCCGAGTTCACGAAGTAGGTATGATAGCCGCCGCCCATCAGCTCATTGATCTTCTCGGCCAGCGCCGCGGCGGGGACGTTCATCGCGGTATGCGGGAAATACGCAAGCTGGCGTAGCTGCTCGGCCGCCACACCGGCCAGTTCGGCGCGGCCATAGCCGATGTTGACGCACCACAGCCCGGCCATGGCGTCGAGATAGGCAGTGCCGTCCGCATCGTAGATCGTGGAGCCCTCGGCGCCGGTCACCACGATCTGCTTGGCCTCCAGCGCCTTGTGCTGGACGATGGGATGCAGGACGTTCTCCAGGTCCTGCTTCACGACGGCTTGGCGGATGGCGGGATCGGGCGCGTTGGTGAGTGACATCACAGCCTCTCGCAGTGGAGGTGGGCGGCACCAAGCGATCGGCGCCCTTCGCCAACACGATATAGCCGCGCAGGGTCCGCCGGAAGTGCCGATCCTGCGGGACTGCAACGCTGAACGCGCGCCACTGATGCGGCGCGCGTTCGCTGGCCGGCGCGGCGTCAGAAGACCTTGTTCGCCTGCGGCCGGTGCTTGTTGCTGAGCTTGAAGCCCGACCGCTCGGCCTTGCGCGGATCGCGCACCCAGATCTCGCGGTGGGGATGCAGGCCGCCGCCGCGCGTGGCGGGCACGGCGGTGCTGCGGGCGCGGTGCAGCAGGCGGGTGTCGGCTGCACCGCAGTTGGGATGGATGCCGCCGTTGCCGGCGACGACCTTCTCCCAGGCCGCCTTGCGCCTGGCGAGCGTGGCCGGATCCGAAAGCGCCGGGCAGTTGAGCTCGTTGGTGTTGAGATCGACCACGATCTCGTCGCCGTTCTCGATGAAGGCGATCGGTCCGCCCAGCGCCGCCTCGGGGCCGACATGGCCGATGACGAGGCCGACCGAGCCGCCCGAGAAGCGGGCGTCGGTCATCAGGCCGACGACGATGCCGCGCTCGCGGCAGAGCGTCGTGATGCGCGAGGTCGGGTCGAGCATCTCCGGCATGCCCGGCGCGCCGCTCGGTCCCTCGTAGCGCACGATGACCATGTCGTGGTTCTGGAACTGCCCGGGCGCCTGGTCGAGGGCGTCGAGCAGGCCCTGCTCGCCCTCGAAGACGCGGGCCTTGCCGCGGAAGACGTTGTTCTCCAGCCCGCCCTCGACGCCGGCGAGCTTGAGGATGGCGGAGAAGTCCGGCGACAGGTTGCCGCCCAGGACGCGAAGCCCGCCGGTCGGCTTGTAAGGCTTGTCGACGGTGTAGATCACCTTGCCGTCGGCGCGCTTGGCGCCCAGCCGCTTGACCTGGGCGGCCAGCGTCTCGCCCGTGCAGGTCATCACGTCGCCATTCAGCAGGCCGGCGTCCAAGAACTCGCGCACGATCACCTGGATGCCGCCCACGTTGTCGATGTCGACCATCGAATACTTGCCGTACGGGCGCGCGTCGGTCAGCACGGGCACGACGTGCTGGGAGAGGTAGTTGAACTCCTCCGGCGTGATGATGTCCTTCCAGAAGTCGGCATAGCCCGCGGCGCGCGCGATCTCCGGCGCGTGCAAGGTCACGTTGGTCGAGCCGCCGATCGCCATCGCCACGATCGTGGCGTTGCGCAGCGAATCGCGCACGACGATGTCGCGCGGCTTCAGGTCCTTGGCCATCAGGTTCTCGAGATGGCCGACCAGCTCCTTGGGGAACTCGTTGAGCCTCCGCGGATCGTCGGACGGCGGCGCCACCATGTGCAGCGGCTGCATGCCGACGACGCCGATGAAGGTCTGCATGGTGTTGTAGGTGAAGATGCCGCCGCAGCTGCCGATGCCGGGGCAGGCGTGGCAGGCGATGTGATGGCGATACTCGGCGTCGGGATGGCCCGCGACCTGGTAGGCGG
>JAEZHS010000146.1 GCA_023436825.1 Pseudomonadota bacterium
GCGAGCACGCGGCCGCGGCCCTGCGGGCCGACGGGCATGATGCGCGTTACCTGCATCTCGACGTGACGTCGGAACAGAACTGGGCCGCGGTCGTGGAGGCGGTGATGGCGGCGCACGGACGGCTGGACATCCTGTTCAACAATGCCGGCGTCTCCTTTCCCCGCAAGGTCGAGGACATCACGGTGGAGATCTGGGAACGCGAGCTCGGCGTTCATGCCAAGGGCGTCTTCCTCGGCACCCGGACGGCGATCCCGGCCATGCGCAAGGGCGGCGGCGGGTCGATCATCAACACGTCCTCGGTCATGGGCATCGTCGGCAGTCCGACCTCGCCAGCCTATTCGGCCGCCAAGGGGGCCATCACGATCTTCACCAAGTCGGCGGCACTGCAATATGCGAAGGAGAACATCCGCATCAATTCGGTGCATCCGGGCTATGCCGATACGCCGCTGACCGAGAAGCGCTTCAGCGATGCGGCCGTGCGCCAGCAGCTGCTCGATCGCACGCCGATGGGGCGGCTCGGCACCGCCGAGGATATCGCCAATGGCGTGCTTTTCCTGGCATCCGACGAGTCATCCTGGGTCACCGGCTCGGAACTGGTGATCGATGGCGGCATGACGGCGCAGTAGGCGCTCTTCACTTCTTGCCGATGGCGAGCGCCGCCGCGATCGAGCGCGCGACGATGGCGTTGCCGCGGTCGGTGAAGTGCATCATCGCATAGTAGGCATCGATGTCGTGGCCGACATCCTCCTTCTCGAAGGCCGCGCGGGTGTCGAGCGTGGCCAGCCCCGCCTTGACCGCGCAGCCAAGAAGTTCCGACAACGCCCGTTGTTGCCCGGCGGCAGCCTTGGCATCGAAGAACACCCCTTGCTCGGGCAAGGCCACCACCAGGGCATTGGCGTGCTCGTGCGTCACCAGGGCCGCGAAGCGATCCATCAAGCGGCAAGACACGATGAAGGGATCGGCACCCGTCGCAACCTCGCGGCCATACCAGAATTGCTGCACGCCCAAGCGGTTCACAAGCCGGTCGACCAGGTGCGAATAGCCGAGAAGGTGCTGTGCCGCGATCGTCAACGGCGAACGGCCGGCCACCTGCACCGGCACGTTGCGCAGCGCGAGGCTGTCGCCTTCGAGGACGAAATAGGGTTTGCCCTTGCCATCGCGGACCGCCAGCGCGGTGCGCACGATGTCGTCGGCAATGAAGGCCAGAACCACCGTCGACGGCTTGAGTTCAGGGACGAGGCGTTCGGCCCGCAGCACGATCTGGTCGAGGCCGTAGCCGCGTACGCCGGCATTGAGCACGCGGCGGCCGGTGAGGCGCTCGAGATGGGCAGGCCAGGTCTCGTCGTTTCCGACGGCGAACCCCTCGGTCATCGAATCGCCGAACGCCATGATCAACGGTCCGGTCGCCGGCGGCCGATCACTATTCTGCGCGCGCGTACCTTCGGCGGTGAACGAGAAGGGCTTGCCGAGCATCGCTCCCGAGGAACCGGGGACGGGAGTCCACCCCAGCGTGGGATCGTAGGCGTACAGTGCCTCCCCCGGCGAGGGCTGCGATGCCACAACGGCGTAGTAAGGCCAGTGCCACAGCGATTCACCGGGATCCACGATGCGCGTGATGAGTTCGCCGGCGACCAGGCAGAGGACGAGCGTGCCGGCCGACAGCGCCAGCCCGCTCCACAGGGAGCGCGGCGGGCCGGAGGAGCGCGCGGTCATGGGGCCGAGAGCTGCAAGCGTGGCCTAGTAGGCGGAGAAGCCGCCTTCGGCCGGGATCGCCGCACCGTTCACCATGCGCGATTCGTCGGAGGCGAGGAACAGGGCGACGTTGGCGATGTCCTCCGGCTGGCCGACGGCGAACGGGTATTTCCCGGCGATGTCGTCGATGCCCCCGAAGCGGATCTGGTTGCCGTCGGTGAAGCGGCTCCTGACGCGCTCGGTCAGCACGACACCGGGGCAGATGGCGTTGACGCGGATGCCCTTGGGCGAATAGGCGCCGGCAAGGGCCTGGGTGAAGGAGATCAGGCCGCCCTTGGCCATGACGTAGACGTGGGCGATGTGGTTGCCACGCAAGGCCACCACCGAGGAGAAGTTGACCACGCTGCCCTTGCCGCGCTCGACCATCACCGGGATGACGTGCCGGCAGCACAGGAACGGACCCTTCATGTCGAGGTTGATGGTGCGGTCCCAGACCGACGGATCGACCTCGGTGACAGGCTTGTCCTCGGGCAGCGAGCCGCCGGCGCAATTCAGCAGCACGTCGATGTGCCCAAACGCGTCCCTGGCCTGCTGAACCATCCGCTTGACGCTCTCCTCATCGGTCACGTCCGTCTTCACGAAGCGGGCGCCGGCGCCGGCCTCGTGGGCGCTCGCCTCGCCCAGCTTGGCGTCGATTTCCGCCACGACGACCTTGGCCCCCTCGGCGACGAACATCCTGGCCGCCGCCCGGCCGATGCCGGAGCCCGCGCCGGTGATCACCGCAACTTTGCCCGCGAGACGATTCATCTGTTCCACTCCTACCACTTGTAGACTTGCTGTAACGTTCCGCCCATGAGCGCGGCTTTGTCGCTCTCGGACAGGCGCTTGGTGTCACGGAACGGCGCGACGCCCTGCTCGTAGGTCAGCATGCCGATCGTCCGGGTCCAGTCGGTGCCCCACATGCAGCGATCCAGGCCGAACGCATCGATGATCCGCAGCACCGGCGCCCAGATATCGTCGTAGGGGAACGGCTGGTGCGACATCGTGCAGGCGCCGCTGATCTTGACCCTGACGTTTCGATACTGGGCCAGGTCGAGCAGCTTCGGCAGATCGGCCCAGACGTCGGCGGGAACAGGCGGGCGAAAGGGTTGCAGCAGGCCGAGATGGTCGATCACGATGACCGTGTCGGGGTGCTGCCGGATGTGCGGCAGGCCTTTGTCGATGATGCCCCAGCACAGCAGATTGACCGGCAAGCCATGCCTGGCGGCGGCGGCGAAGGCGCGGTGCAGGCCGGGATGGTCGGCGTCCATCGGCAGGCCCGCGCCCATGCGAATGCGAATGCCGCGCGCGCCCGGTGTCGCCGCCCACCGCGCCACGATGTCGTCGATCGCCGGATCGGTCGCGTCGACCGGCGTCACCACCCGGAACTTGCCTGGATAGGCGTTGTAGACTTCCAGGGCGTAGCTCGGATCGTATCTGTAGGCGTTGAACGACGACACCATGATTGCGCCGTCGACACCGACGCTGCTCATCGCGGCGACCATTTCCTCGCCTGTGGCCGAGTCGAGCCCGTGCGAGGGACTGGCCCACGGCCGGCCCGGATGATTGCGATCGAAGGGATGAACCTGGACGTCGATGATCGGCATGATGGTTACTCCGCGGCTTGGCGGTTCCTACTGTAGCGGCTCGTCACGGGTCGCAAGCCGAGGTTTTCGCGCAGGGTCCTGCCTTCGTACTCGGTACGGAACAGCCCGCGGCGCTGCAATTCGGGAACGACCATCTCGACGAAGTCTGCGCCGCCGCCGGGCAGGGTGGTTGGCGTGATATTGAAGCCGTCGCAGGCCTCCGCTTCGAACCACTCCTGCATGGTGTCGGCGATGTCGGCGGGCGTGCCGATGCGCGCAGAACCGGTGATGCCGGCGCGGAGGTAGAGCTCGCGGATCGTGGGCTTGTCCCGCCTCACCCGCTCGACGAGCTGGGCGGAGAGGCTGCGCAGCTCCTGGGCGCCGAGCGCATTGTCGGGCACCGGCTCGTCCAGCGGATAGCCCGACAGGTCGCCGAACGCGCTGTAGAGCGAGCCGAGGCCGGCCAGCGGATCGAACAGCGCCTGCAGCTCGTCGTACCTCGCCTGCGCTTCGGCGCGCGTACGGCCGACGACAGGACAGAGCGCCGGCATGATCTTCAGGTCGTCGGGCTCGCGGCCGTATTTCGCCGTCCGTCCCTTGACGTCGGCGTAGTAGGCGCGGGCGCTCTCGAGCGAGCTGCTGACCGCGTAGATGACCTCGGCAGTCGCAGCACCCAGCTCGCGCCCTTGTTCCGAGGCGCCGGCCTGCACGATCACCGGATGGCCCTGCGGCATGCCGGCGACGTTCAACGGACCGCGCACCTTGAAGAACCGCCCGCGGTGATCCAGTACATGCATCTTCGCTTCGTCGAAATACCGGCCGCCCGCCTTGTCGAACACGAGGGCGCCGTCGTCCCAGCTGTCCCACAATCCCTTGACCACCTCGACGAACTCGGCGGAACGAGCGTAGCGTGTGTCGTAGTCCAGCGTCGTCTCCAGCCCGAAGTTCTGCGCCTCGAGCTCCGACCATGACGCCACCACGTTCCAGCCGGCGCGGCCCTTGCTGATCAGGTCCAAGGTGGCGAACTTGCGCGCGAGGTTGTACGGCTCGTTGTAGGTGGTTGATGCCGTCGTCACCAGGCCGACATGCCTGGTGACCATGGCCAGCGCCGGCAGCAAGGTCATCGGTTCCAGTTCGACCATGTCCCGGCCGGTCCTCGCCAGCGAGCCCGGCGGATTGTCGCCCTGGCGAATGCCCGCACCGTCGGCAAAGAAGATCATGTCGAGCTTGCCGCGCTCGGCGATCTGGGCGCTGCGGACGTAGTGCTCGACGTGCAGCGTGCCGTCAGCCGGCACGTCGGGATGCCGCCAGGCGGCCGGGTGATAGCCATGGCCGCGTATCGACAAGCCGAGCCGCATCCTGCGTGCCGTCATCGCTCTGTTTCCTCCGAGTGGGAGCTTGCTCGCGTTGCGGCCGGTCGACAATGCCGAGCGTGCAGGCAGGTTCAGGTCCGCGGTCCGAAAGACTCCACTATCCGAAAGAGCGCGCTCATGGGCCACACCTCCGCATTGTTCATTTGGCACAAGGACTGGGCTACGACCCGCGCCACCGTTTTCAAGCTGGAATGCATATATCGTGGTCCAAGTCGACGAGAAGCTGGAGCCCATCCTTGCGGAGGTTCTGCGCAGAAATGCGGGCGAAGAGGAATTCCATCAAGCCGTCAAGGAAGTGCTCGAAAGTCTCGGCCGCGTGGTGGCCAAACATCCGCGCTACGCCAATCATGCCTTGATCGAGCGGCTTTGCGAGCCGGAGCGTCAGATCATCTTCCGCGTGCCGTGGGTCGATGACGCCGGACAGGTGCGGATCAATCGCGGCTTCCGGGTGCAGTTCAACTCGGCCCTCGGGCCCTACAAAGGCGGGCTGCGTTTCCATCCGTCCGTCAATGTCGGCATCATCAAGTTTCTGGGCTTCGAACAGACGTTCAAGAACGCGTTGACCGGCATGCCGATCGGAGGCGGGAAGGGCGGGTCGGACTTCAACCCGCGCGGTCGCTCCGACGGCGAGGTCATGCGGTTCTGTCAGTCCTTCATGACCGAGCTCCATCGCCACCTTGGCGAGTATACCGATGTGCCGGCGGGCGACATCGGCGTGGGCAGCCGCGAGATCGGCTTCATGTTCGGTCAGTACAAGCGGCTGACCAACCGCTATGAAGCAGGTGTCCTGACCGGGAAAGGACTCGTCTACGGCGGTTCGCGCGCCCGCACGGAGGCGACCGGCTACGGCGCGACGTATTTCGTACAGAGCATGCTGGCAACGAAGGATCAGTCGTTCGACGGCAAGCGTGTCGTCGTGTCCGGCTCGGGGAATGTCGCCATCTATGCCATGGAAAAGATCGCCGAGTTCGGCGGCAAGGTCGTAGCCTGCTCCGATTCCAACGGATACGTCATCGACGAGCAGGGCATCGATCTGGCGCTGGTCAAGGAGATCAAGGAGGTTCGGCGGGAACGCATCGCCGAATACGCGCGCCTCAAGGGTACCGGTGCACATTTCATCAAGGATGGATCCATCTGGGACGTCGCTTGCGCGGTCGCGATGCCGTCGGCCACGCAGAACGAGCTGACCGGCAAGGACGCCCGCGCGCTGGTCCGAAACGGCGTCGTCGCAGTGGGCGAGGGCGCCAACATGCCGTGTACGCCCGAGGCGGTACGCATCTTCCAGGAGGCCGGCGTGCTGTTCGGGCCGGGCAAGGCCGCCAATGCCGGGGGCGTGGCGACGTCCGCGCTCGAGATGCAGCAGAATGCGTCACGCGACAGTTGGACGTTCGAGCAGACCGAGGAACGCCTCGCCACCATCATGCGCGACATTCACGACCGTTGCGCGGAGACCGCCAGCGATTATGGCGCGCCAAGTGACTACGTGCTGGGCGCGAACATCGCCAGCTTCATCCGCGTTGCCGAGGCCATGGAAGCGCTCGGTGTGATCTGAGATCCCTGCTGCGGGGATTTCAAACCTGCTCCGCAGCAGCTGGGATACCGGATCCAATCCGGCCGATCCGCGAACGCGAACAGGACGGGGCTTGGAAGCCTTCGCCCGCGGGTCTAGACTCGTCTCGAGACACATGATCTTGCGGCGCGATGGTGCGGGTGTTGTGTCCAAGTTTCCTGGGCGGAAGGGTGCGCCCATGGACCTCGCGCTGCGGGACGGCGCTACAGCTTCGAAAACAGGGGGAGGAACGCCTTGAAATAGAGGAGGCGGACATGGCTAGCCAAATCCCGCGGGATTTCCGCCGCGTGATCGTCGCCGCGTCGCTCGGAAACGTCATCGAATGGTACGACTTCTATATCTTCGGGAGCCTGGCCGCGGTCTTGTCGGTCAAGTTCTTCGAAAAGGGCCACCCGGTCGCGGCCCTGCTCAGCACGATCGCGCTGTTCACCGCCGGATTCCTGATCCGTCCATTGGGCGCATTCCTCTTTGGATGGTTGGGTGACCGGGTAGGACGCAAGTACACCTTCCTCATCACACTCAGCGGCATGGGACTCGGGACGGGAGCGATCGGGTTGATCCCGACCTTCGAGGCGATCGGTTTGACCGCCGCGTTCCTCCTCTTCGCGCTACGAATGATCCAGGGTTTGTGCCTGGGCGGCGAGTATGGAGGCGCCATCACGTATGTCGCCGAGCATGTCTCGGACGAACGCCGCGGCTACTACACCGGTTGGCTGCAGACCTCTCCGACGCTCGGAATCGTGATGTCGCTGGCCGTGATCATCGCCGTGCGCTCCTATTTCGGCGAGCAAGCCTTCGACGCCTGGGCGTGGCGCGTTCCGTTCCTGCTCTCCTTCCTGCTGGTGGCGATCGCGATCTACATCCGGCTCCAGCTTCAGGAGACGCCGATTTTCCAGGAGATCAAGGCCAGGGGGCAGATGGCCAGGAATCCCTGGAAAGAGGCTTTTCTAACCGCAAACATCAAATTCGTGCTGATCGCCTGCATCGTGGTCATCGGCGAGGGCGTCGTCTGGTACAGCGGCCAGTTCTGGGCGTTGTACTTCCTGCAGCAGGTTTCGAAGGTAGACCCGCTGACCACGGCCTACATTGTCGGGGCCGGCCTGCTCATTGCATCGCCGACCTTGATTCTATTCGGCTGGCTGTCCGACCTGATCGGCCGCAAACCGGTGATCCTGGGGGGCTTCCTGCTCGCCGCGCTCACCTACTATCCGCTGTATTCGTGGCTGGGAACGGTGACCCAGCCGGGACAGATCAACTTTCCTGTCGCTGTCTTCATCATTTTCATTCTCGTGTCCTACGTCGGGATGGTCTATGGGCCGATCGGCGCTTTTCTGGCGGAGTACTTCCCGAGCAGGATCCGTTACACGTCGGTGTCCGTGCCGTATCACATCGGCAATGGCTGGGGCGGTGGGCTGGTGCCGCTCATCACCTCGGCTGCGTTCCAGGCGACGGGCAGCCTCGGCATGGCGCTCATCTATCCGATCGCGGTTCCAGCCGTGTGCTTCGTAGCCTGCCTGTTCCTGATGCCGGAGACGCGGAAGATCAGCATCTGGGAGCCGACGGAGGCCCGACCTGCTTCCTGACTAAGAGGGAGCCGGCATAGACCGCCTCCTGTCACACATCATAGTAGAGGAAGAATTCGTAGGGGTGCGGGCGCAGGCGCATCTCGTCGATCTCGTGCGAGCGCTTGTAGGCGAGGTGCGTTTCGATCACGTCGTTCGTGAAAACATTGCCCTTGAGGAGAAATTGATGGTCGGCCTCTAGCGCGTCCAGGGCCTCCTCGAGCGAGCCGGGCGCGGACGGCACCTGAGCGAGTTGTTCGGGCGGCAGGTCGTAGAGGTTCTTGTCGATCGGTTCACCGGGATTGATGCGGCTCTGGATGCCGTCGAGGCCTGCCATCAGCATGGCCGCGAAGGCGAGGTAAGGGTTGCATGACGGATCGGGGCAGCGGAACTCGATGCGCTTCGCCTTGGGATTTTCCGAGTACATGGGAATACGGCAGGCCGCCGACCGGTTGCGCTGAGAGTAGCCGAGATTGACCGGCGCTTCGAATCCCGGCACGAGGCGGCGATACGAGTTCACGGTCGGCGCACAGATGCCCAGCAGCGCCGCCGCGTGCTTCAGTAGCCCACCAATATAGTGACGCATCATGTCGCTCGATCCGGCATATCCCTTGCCGACGAACAGCGGTTGTCCGCCCAGCCATAGGCTCTGGTGCACGTGCATGCCGGAGCCATTGTCGCCGAACAGCGGCTTGGGCATGAAGGTTGCCGTCATGCCGCGCCTGCGCGCGACGTTTTTCACGACGTACTTGTAGATCAGCACGTTGTCGGCCATGCGGGTGAGCGTGGTGAAACGCATGTCGATTTCGCCCTGGCCGCCGGTCGCGACCTCGTGGTGGTGTGCCTCGACAGGAATGCCGAGCCGTTCGAGCGTCGTCACCATTTCCGTGCGGGCGTCCTGCAGGAGATCGGCAGGAGGCACCGGAAAGTACCCTTCCTTGGGGCGCAGCTTGTGGCCGAGGCCGAGGCTCTTGGCCCTCGCCCTGTCCCAGTTCGCTTCCGCCGCGTCGATCTCGTAGTAGCCGAAGTTGGTGCCCTGGTCATAACGCACCTCGTTGAAAACGAAGTGCTCGAGCTCCGGTCCGAAATACGCAGTGTCCCCGATCCCCGTGCTTCCGAGATAGGTTTCCGCTTTCTGCGCAATATAACGGGCGTCCCGGCTGTAGCTTTGTCCCGTCACCGGATCGCGGATGTTGCAGATCAACACCAAGGTCGGCGCCTCGGCGAAGGGGTCCGCAAACGCGGTTGCGGGGTCGGGGATCACCAACATGTCGCTTTCCTGAATTTCCTGGAACCCGCGGATCGAGGAGCCGTCGAAGCCGACGCCTTCGACGAAGCTATCGAGGTCGAGGGCACCCGGCGGCACCGAAAAGTGCTGCCATAGCCCCGGCAGGTCGGTGAACCGCAAATCGATCATTTCGATGTTGCGATCGCGAACCACGCTGACGACGTCTTCAGCCGTCCTGCAATTGAAAGACATGCGAACCCCCTGCCTATGGTTGAAAGGCTCACGCCCAACCAGGAGCCGAATGCCGTGCTCCGTCGCGGTCGCGGAGCCAGTATCGCGCTAAACTTACCACGCTTGCCGAGGTGGGGCGAGTAGCGGTGGCCGCGCGCCTGGAACAACAAATTCCTTCGGTGGCGACCCGCGATCGCGGCAACCTCGCTCGGCTTGATGATGAGGTTTGCGCGAAACCGTCATTGGGGTTTCGCGGGAGGCTACGATGCCGATCGTCTACGAATGCAGCTCGGTCGTCCCGGGATGCAGGTTTGTCGTCCATGGCAAAAAGCCGGGACGACGTTCTGATGATGGCCGTCGAGCACATGCACCGGGTGCACGAAATCGAACACCTGTCGGATTCATTGAGGGCGCGGATTCGGGCAGTCATCAAGGAAGCGTCTGTCCGGACGGAGGCGCCATGACATCACATCGAAACCACCCGGCACGATCGAGTAGGAGTGAGGAGGCGACTAGGACGCCCCGGAAGGACGCCCCTTCGAAATCTGGCCGCCGTACGAGATGGCTGATTTGCAGTGTGACCCTGACTCAGCGCGCATCCTGTTGCTCGAATCAGCACGCAGTGGCCGATTATTGCTGCTTGTAGGGACACCACGCGTTTCCTACGAATTCTGTCGGGTGCGCCTCTCTCGTGCATGAGGACTCGCATGGCGAGGCGGTGGGGTGGGCGGCTGTTGACGGGGTATGGTTTCAGTGTTTCACTGAAAAAAGTGAAAAACTGAACGCCAGCGCGGAGACCAGACGACGTGTACACGATAGCGGTCGATATCGGCGGCACCTTCACGGACGTGATCGCGATCGACAATCGCAGCGGCGATACCGCCATGGGCAAGGCCCTGACCACGCCCGGCGACCTGCAGCAGGGCGTCCTCAACGGGCTCGCCGATGCCGCGGCGAACCTGTCGACCAGCGTGCCGGTGCTGCTCGGCAAGACCGAGCGCATGGTCCACGCCACCACCCAGT
>JAEZHS010000296.1 GCA_023436825.1 Pseudomonadota bacterium
GCCGGCAACACGCTCTACCACCCGGTCGGCACCTGCAAGATGGGCGAGGATCCGCGCGCCGTGGTCGATTCGCGCCTGCGGGTGCACGGCATTCAGGGCCTGCGCGTGATCGATGCCTCGGTGATGCCGACCCTCACCACCGGCAACACCAACGCGCCCACCATCATGATCGGCGAGAAGGGTGCGGCGATGATCTCCGAGGATGCGCGCCGCGCGGCGTGACAGCACTGCTGGCGCTGTTTACAAGCGCAAACCTTAGTTGTTGCGCTTGATAGTTACCCGTGTTATTATCCAGCGTTGCCGTCTTCTCGGGCGGCTCCCGCTCTATTCATCGTCCATCCGCTTTTATACCGGCGAGGTCGCGGCCGATGGCAGCCGCTGACCTCGACCGATGCTTCACGATCGTCGTCTGTTTTTCCGCGGCCGTCCCTCGAAGGGGGTAGCGGAAAATGCGCAAAATGCGGGAAATGCTTCATGCTCCTCTCTCCCCAGGGGGAGAGGAATGTGAGGTCACAGCCTAGCTGAAGGCCTTCGGCCTCAGGCCCGCGTGGAACCAGGTGATCATCGAGTAGATGTCGTAGACCGGCAGGCCCACCGCCTCCTGCAGGGCCGCGGCGTAGGGCGGCATGTTGGTGCATTCGAGCACGATGGCGCCGATGTCGGGATGGCTCTCCACAAGTCCCTTGCCGGCCTCGACGATGTCCTGGCGGGCGAGATCGACGTCGAGGTCCTGCTTCTCGCCCTTGATCAGCACGCGGAAGAATTCCCGGCCGTTCTCGGTGCCGGCGATCGGCGCGTCGAGCGGCACGCCCGCTCCCTCGAGATGCGCCGGCGTCAGGCTCTTGGCGCTGATCGAAACGATGCCGACGCGCTTGCCGGGCGGCAGGGTCGCCTGCACCCAGGGCACCTGCATCAAGGACGAGGTCGCCACTGGAACGCCGACGGCCGCCGCGATCTCGCGCTGGAAGATCGACAGGAAGCCGCAGTTGGTGGTGATCGCCTCAGCCCCGAGATCGACCAGGTCAGTCGCCGCGGCGACGAAATCCTGCAACAGGCCGGTCGCGCCGTTCAGCACGACCTTCTCCGGGCTGGCGCCGCGCACGACGCGGAACAGCACCGGGAACGGCCAGGTCGTGCCGTTGCCCATGTCGCCCGCAATGCGCGGAAAGCGCGCTTCCAGCATCAGGATGCCGAGCGGCGCGCCGTAGATCGACTTGCCCCCTTTGGCGATACTCATGTCAATCCACCTTCGCGCCGACGGCCTTCACGACCTCGGCCCATTTGGCGCGATCGCGCTTCACCGTCGCGGTGAACTGCTCGACCGTCTCGTAGCGCGGCGTGTTGCCGAGTTCGGCGAGCTTCTTCTGGGTCTCGGGATCGTCCAGCGCCACCTTGATCGCGGCGTTGAACTTCCTGGCGACCACCGGATCGACGCCCTTGGGTCCGAAGATCGCGAACCACGTGTAGCTCTCGTATCCCGGGACGCCCGCCTCAGCGATGGTCGGGATGTCGGGAATGGCCGCGACGCGCTTCTTGGTGGTGACGCCCAGCAGCCGTACCTTGCCCGCCTTGTAGTGCTGCAGGACCGTCTGGACCTGGTTGAAGATGCAGCACACATCGCCCTTCAGCACCGCCTGGATGGCGTCGGGACCACCCTTGTAGGGCACGTGCACCATGTCCAGACCGGCCTTGTGGTTGAACTCGGCGAAGGCGAGATGCGTGCCCGTGCCGTTGCCGGTCGAGGCGTAGTTGTACTTGCCCGGCGCCGCCTTCACCTTGGCGATGAAATCCTTGATCGAGGTCGCGTCGCTCACGTCCGGATTGACGGTCAGCACGTTGGACACGTCGACCAGGGTCGAAATCGGCGTGAAATCGGCTTCGACGTCGAAGCTGAGCCTGGGATAGAGCGCGGGATTGACGCCGTGCGTCGCCGCCGTGCCCAGCAGGAAGGTGTAGCCGTCGGGCTGGGCCCGCGCCACAACCTCCGAAGCGACATTGCCGCCGGCGCCGGGCTTGTAGTCGATGACCAGGCGCTGGCCGAGCGACTTCTCGAGCGACGGCTGCAGCATGCGAGCGATCACGTCGACGCCCGAGCCGGCCGGGAAGCCCATCAGGATGGTGATCGGCTTGCTCGGCCAATCTCCCGGGCTCTGGGCCTGCGCCGACGTGGAAGCCGCAGAGAGAAAGAGCGCGGCCAAGGACGCGGCAAACGAGCCCACAAGGGCCTTCAGCATGATGGTCTCCTGAGGAGCGGATGATTTGACTGCTATGCTGGGGCAACGGAGGGAGAAAGACCATGGGCTACATGACCGACGAGCGCCGGCTGATCCAGGAAACGGCGCGCGCCTTCGCCATGAAGGAGGTGCTGCCGGTCGCCAACAGGCTCGATCCCGAGAAAGGCGACATCCCGCCGGAGCTGATCCAGAAGCTCGCCGACATGGGCTATTTCGGCATCGTCATCCCCGAGCAGTACGGCGGCCTGGGGCTGGGCGTCTTCGAGTATTGCCTGATCACCGAGGAGCTGGCGCGCGCCTGGATGAGCGTCGCTTCCATCATCGCCCGCGGCAACGGGCTTTCGGCCGGCCGCGGCATGACCGACGCGCAACGCGCTGTTTTCCTGCCGAGGGCAGCGCGTGGTGAATTCTTGGGCGCGGCGGCCATGTCGGAACCGAATGTCGGCTCCGACCTCGGCGCCATCTCCTGCCGGGCGCGGCGCGACGGCGACGACTGGGTGATCAACGGCAACAAGTACTGGTGCACCTTCGCCGACGGCGCCGACTACATCATGCTGGTGGCGCGCACCTCCGATCCGCCCGACCCCAAGCGCAAGCATGTCGGCCTGTCGTCGTTCCTGATCGAGAAGCCGCGAGGGACGCTGCCGCCAGGCGTCAAGGGCGCGCCGATCCCGAAGATCGGCTATTTCGGCTGGAAGACCTGGGAGCTCGCCTTCGACGATTGCCGTCTGCCGGGCTCCGCCCTGATCGGCGAGGAAGGCCGCGCCTTCTACTACATCTCGGCCGGCCTCGAGCGCGCCCGCGCCCATACCGCCGCGCGCTCGATCGGTCTGGCGCGCGGCGCGCTGGAGGACGCCACCGCCTATGCCCAGGAGCGGCGCCAGTTCGGCCAAGCCATTGGCGATTTCCAGAACACGCGCTTCCGGCTCGCCCGCATGGCGACCGACATCGAGGCGGCGCGTCAGCTCATGTATTTCGTGTGCGACGAGATCGACCAGAAGCGCCGCTGCGACAAGGAGGCGGCCATGGTGAAGCTCTTCGCCTCGGAGATGGCCGAGCGCGTGACTTCCGAAGCGCTGCAGGTCTTCGGCGGCGCGGGCTACACCACCCTCCACGCCGTCGAGCGCTACTGGCGCGACGCGCGCCTGACCAAGATCTTCGAGGGCACGTCGGAGATCCAGCAGCGCATCATCTCCGACCGCCTGCTCGGCAAGCCCCAAGAGCGCGGGAAGGCGGCGTGACATGGAATTCGAAGCACCGGCAGGGCACATCATCCGGGGCATCCTGATGGTCGGCGCCACGGGCGTCATCCAGGTCCTGGCGCAACTGGCGCTGAGCCGCACGATGATCATCCTGCCGTCGCCCCCGGAGTCACGAGATCCGACGTTCTACATGCTCATCCACAGCGTCAGCGCGGTCATGATCCTGCTGGCCGGCCACGTGCTGCAGGTGATCTTGTGGGCGATGCTCTATTTCTACGATTGGGCCGCGTTCAAGAGCTTCGGCACGGCCGTGTACTTCTCGCTGGCGAGCTTCACCACGCTGGGTGCTTCCGACCTTTCCCTGCCGCCGCATCATCGAATGCTCGGCGCCTTCGAATCCGCCGCCGGCATGATGATGTTCGGCTGGTCGACCGCCCTGCTGGTCGCCGTCGTTGTCCGCACCGATCGCCGAGTCCGGCCTTGACTTGGGACGCACAGTCAATGCATTGGGGATGCGTGATCAAACAGCCGCTCTGATTTTGGCGTAGCTTGGAACGAATGTTCTTGCGTCTCGCTTGTCTTGCAACGTCCTTGTTCCTCAGCGGCTGTGCCAGCACGCAGCTCAACTACAACACCGCCGATCTCGCTTCTTCGCTCAATTCGCTGACCAAGCGGCAGATCTTTTTCAACCTTGCCCAGGCCCTGACGGATCCGGAGTTCGTGCCCTCGCAGGCTACGATCTCCGTCGGCACGGCGACGACCCTCAACGCCATCACGCCTTCCGTCAGCGTGCCGTTGGGAATGCCGGTCGTGACAATGGCGCGTGACGGCACCGGGCGGTTCGCCGGCAGCCAGTTCTCCACCCAGGTCACGTCACCCGTGCCCACCCTTGGCGTTCAGATGACGGACGGCTGGAACCAGACCTGGACGATGGTTCCCATCAACACGGCGCCGCAGCTTCGCCGCCTGCGGGCCCTCTACCAGTACGCGACCGGGACAATGCCGCGCCACGACAACAGCCGGGACCTTACCCTCGAGGAGGCCGAGCGGCAGTTCATGTGCGAGTACCCGGCGCAGGCCTTCAACGTGTCGCCGACCGGCGGAAACGTCGTTTTCAGGATCGACGGCTGTCCGAACAACAACACCAAGGAAACGCAGTCGCGCGTCGTCCATGTCGACCCGACCTTCACCCAGGGACCAAGCTGCATTATCTGCATCGACGACCTCAACGCCAAGCAGCTGCGACCGCATGTCAATCCAAACCTGAAGTACCATTTCATCCGGACGCAAAAGACCGGCGACATGGTGAGCATCGGCTCGCATGGATCGACGAACTTCTACGCTTGCGGCTCGGCTCAGGGCGATTGCCCGCGCGCCGGGCAGCAGGAGCCCTTCGACGGCCGCAAAGCCTTCAGCGATTTCATCCTGTTCATCTACGAGGTGGCGTCGTCGGCGTCGGCGACCGGGAGCGGTCGCCAGACGGGGGGCGCCTTCGTCTATTCGGTGCGGTGACGACGTCCTTCCGCCGTGAGTCGCTTGCTCATATGGACCACGGTGCCGACCGGAAGGGCGTCCTCGCGGTCGACCGTGTAACCGAGCCGGTGGTAGAGCGCGATGTTCTCGGCGAATCGCTGGTTGGTGTAGAGCCGGATCGTGTCGACTCCGAGCTCGCGCGCCAGCGTCTCGGCATGCGCCATCAGCCTGCGCCCAAGGCCGCGGCCCTGGAAGGACGGCGACACCGCGACGTTCTCGACCAGCAGGTGATCAGGCTCGCGAATCGTCTCGATCAGGCCGGCAAGCGTGCCGTCGATGTACAGCAGATCGAAGCGATGCCTGGCGATGGCCGCTTCATAGTCGGCCGTCATGGGCTTGGGCTTGCGGCCGATCAGCGGCACCCACTTGGCATAGGCCTGCCGAGTGAGGTCGCGGATCGCGGCGGCATCCGTTGCTTTGGCTCGTCGTAGCTCTACTCTGTCCATCACGAACCGGACGTTACCATGACCGACGACATCGACAGCTTCATCAGCACCGCGCCTGCCCTGCGTTTCGCCTTCGCGATCAAGGCCCGTGTCGCCCCAATCCAGGACCTCGGCCAGACGGCGCGCGGCCATCGCCGCATCATCGACATCCTGGGCGGCGAGGTGCACGGCCCGCGGCTCGCGGGCGAGATCCTGCCGGGCGGCGCCGATTGGCAGATCGTGCGGCCCGACGGCACCATCGAGGTCGTGGCGCGCTACACCATCAGGAGCGACGCGGGTGCGCTGGTCTATGTCCAGAACGAGGGCCTGCGCGTCGCCAGCCCCGAAATCCTGGCGCGCATGTCGAAGGGCGACCTGGTGCCGTTCGACAGCTACCATTTCCGCACCGCGCCGCGCTTCGAGACCGCCGAGCCGTCGCTGAAGTGGCTCGAACGAGCGACCTTCGTCGGCGTGGCCGCGCGCACGCCCGACCGCGTCGCCATCGGCTTCCACGAGGTGCTTTAGCAAGCCCGCTCTGCCCACCTGGGCCGATGCGGGACCGCCGCTGGACGGCGGCGACGCGTGCCAGACAGCCGCCAGCCGATGCGCCAGGAACCGTCCGGACGGCAGCACCCGATCGATGAGACCAGCAAGCTCCCAAAATGTCATCCTGGTCCTGAGGCCGTCTTTCGCGACCCATGCCCGGCAGGTCGGGATAGATCCGCCGCCAGCCGGGGCGCGTCGCAAAGATCTCAGGTAGGTGTCGGCCCGGACGCGCCGGTCCTTAGGAGAAACACGATCGGCCGGCCTTCAGCCGTGCTCCTCGTAGTCGATGGTGGCCTTCTCGGCCCCGCGTTACATGCTGCCCCGCGCGCCCCGGAGACGGCACCTACAGGGTCCGCAGGAACACCACCAGGTCCTGTTTCTCCTGGTCGCTGAGCTTGGTGCCGAGCACCAGATTGAAGAACTCGACCGTGTCGTCGAGGGTCAGCAACCGACCGTCATGCAGGTAGGGAGGAGAGTCCTTGATGCCGCGAAGCGGGAAGGTCTTGATCGGGCCGTCGGCAGTGGCGAAGCGGCCGTTGACCATCTGCGGCTTGAAGAAGCGTTCAACCTGTAGATTGTGCATCAGGTTGTCGGTGTAGAATGGCGGCACGTGGCAGACCGAGCACTGGCCCTTGCCGAAGAATACCTCCTGGCCACGCAGCTCCTCAGGCGTGGCCTTCGAGGGATCGAGCTTGCCGAACAAGTCGAGCTTGGGCGCCGGCGGGAAGTCGAGCAGCTCCTGGAACTCGGCCATGAAATGGACCTGGCTGCCGCGTTCCAGGACATTCACGCCCTTCTTGGTGGCGATCACCGGATCGCCGTCGAAGTAGGCCGCCCGCTGCTCGAACTCGGTGAAATCTTCGACTGTCTTCAGGGCGCGCTGCGAACCGAACAGGCGCTGGATGTTGACGCCGCGCAACGGTGGCGTGTCGATGCGATGGCGGAACTCCTGGGGGCGGATGTCGCCCACCAGATGGGTGGCGGCGTTGGTGTGGCCGTTGGCATGGCAGTCGAAGCAGGCGACGCCGCGGCTCGCCTTTTCGGTGCGGCGATCCTCGGTCAGGTTGAACTGCTGCTGCGGGAACGGCGTCAGGAGCAGCCGCAAGCCTTCGAGTTGCTTGGGATTGAGGATGCCGTTGAACAGCTCGAAGAAGTTGTCGATGGTGACCAGCTTGCCCTGCGAGACGTCACCGAGGTCGGGCCGTGTGGTCAGGAAGATCGGCGCCGGGAATTCCGGCAGGACGTGGTCCGGCAGGTCGAACTCGAGGTCGAAGCGCGTCAGGTCGCGCTGTTCCTGCCGGTTGATCTCGGTGATGGCGAACTTCGGGAAGACCATGCCGCCTTCCGCATGGTTTGGATGCGGCAACGGCAGGAAGCCCTTGGGGAACAGGTTGCGGTCACGGATCTCGTTGGCGTTGAGGCCGGCGAGCTGCGCCCAGGTCGTGCCGGCCGGCAGCTTCACCCGTACGCCGCCTTGCACCGGCTTGCCGCGGGTCATGGTCACGCCAGGGGCCGGGCGGTCGGCAAGATCGTACCGCTCGGCGAGGAGTGTGGCCTGCCGCTGCTGGATGGCCGGCTGCGCCGCCTTCATGCGCTGCAGGATGGAGGAGAACGGCTCCTTGATGTCGACCGGCATGTAGCTCGTAGCCCCGCGCGGCGGAGGCGGCTGCTGGGCATGGGCAATGGCGAGGCTCACCAGGGCTGTGACAGCCGTAAGCGACGCAAACGTCCAGGCGCGCTTGGACAGGGTCATGGCAACCTCCCCGTGCTGACCGTGCATGAACGCCTCAGGCGGCATTCCGTTGCCGCATGTCTGACTCAACGTCCGGCGAGGGTCCTGCGGAAGGATGACCAGAAGCCCGGCCCGCCGGATTCGGCCCGGCTGGCAGCCGACATGCGGCGATAGATGTCGCGCAAGCCGCGCTCGGCGCCGCGGGCGCGCAACTGCGCCCCGTCTTCGCCCGGCTCCAGCACCAGCTCACGGGTGTGAAAGGCTTCCAGGCCCGGACGGTGGCCGATGCTGATCACCGCGGTCTCGGGCAGCTCCTCGGCAAGGAGCGTCATGACATTGGCCTGGCCGGCCTCGTCGAGCGCCGAGGTCGCCTCGTCCATGAACACCCAACGCGGTTTCTGGATCAGGACCCGGGCAAAAGCGATGCGCTGCTGCTCGCCGCCGGACAGGATCTGGTCCCAGCGCTCCTCCTCGTGGAGTCGGCCGCGCAAATGATCGAGGCCGACCTTGTGCAGGGCATCGCGCAGGGACTCGTCGTCGACCTCGGGGTTCTCGGGATAGAGCATGACCTCGCGAAGCGTGCCGAGCGGAAAGTACGGCTTCTGGGGCATGAAGGCGATGCGCCCATTGGGCAGCTCGACGGACCCGCGCCCCCACGGCCAGACGCCGGCGATGGCGCGCATGATGGTGCTCTTGCCGCTGCCAGACTGGCCACGGATCAGGACACGCTCGCCAGGCTGGATCTCGACCTCGGCCTCGGCCACCAGGGCCTCGCCGTCGGGCCGCGACAGGCCGACCTCGCGCAGCACCAGGCGGTCGGCGTTGCCCGGAATGACCTCGATATGCTCGCCCTGCGGCGCCTCGACCGTGTCCTCCAGATCATGCAGCGCGTGGTGGAGCAGCACGACGCGGTCGACCGAGGCCCGCCAATCGGCAACCCGCGGGAAGTTGTCGATCAGCCACGACAGCGCCCATTGCACGCTGGAGAAGGCCTGCGCCGTCTGCATCAGGCCGCCGAGCTGCAACTCACCGCCGAGATAGCGTGGCAGGGCGACGACCAGCGGCACGACCGGCGCCAGATAGGCCAACGCGCTGGTCAACAGGGCGAGGCTGCCCTGGCCACGCGTCTGGGTATGCCAGGCGTGGCGCAGGTCGCTCATGGCACCCTGCAGCCGCGCCCGCTCATCGGCCTCACCGCGCATCAAGGCGATGCCCTCCGCATTCTCGCGGGCGCGGATCAGCACCGACCGCATGTCGGCCTCGCGGCCCTGACGCACATTGCCCGCCTCGATCAGGCCGCGGCCCAGCGCATAGGTCAGGATCGAACCAAACAGGGCGTAAAGCACGGCCGCCCAGACCATGTAGCCCGGCAGCCAGAATTCGAGCGCGCCGACCCTTACGGGCAGGGTGCCTGACAGCACCCAGAGCACGCTGAGGAAGGTGATGAGCTGCAGGATGCATTGCAGGATGCTCTGCGCGAAGTCGACCGCGGCCTCGGTCGAGATCCGGATGTCCTCGGCGATGCGGCCGTCGGGGTTGTCGCACTCGTCCGCCAGCAGGCCGAGCTGGTACTGCCGGCCGGAATGCAGCCAGCGCCGCGTCGTGACCTGGGTCAGCCAGGTGCGCCAGTTGATCTGCAGGCGGCGACGGATGTGCAGATGGATGGCGACGGCCACGCCCCCCGACACCACGATCGCCGCCAGGATGTAGAGCTGCTCGACCAGCATCGCGGTATCGCGCTTCTCCAGGGCATTGAAGAAGTCGCGATTCCAGATGTTGAGCCAGAGCTGGATGCCGACGTTGATAGCGCCGAACACCAGCATGCCGGCCGTCAGCGTCCAGGCGATCGACCTATGGCCGGGCGCCGTCCAGTAGCCCGCCGCGATGGCGGCGAAGGCGCGAAGCGAGCGGTGCGGCGTTGCCAATCAGTCGCGGAAGCCCGGATCGATCCGGTCGAGCTTCCGCAGCAGGGCCGGCCAGTCCATCACGCCGAACGGGCGGCGGACATGCGGCTGGAAATTCATATAGGTCGCGTGGACGACGTCGTCCGGCACCTTGATGAGCGGGGTATTGCACGACATGGCCGCGATCTGCGTCTTGCAGCTCAGCTCCAGCCGGTGCATGGCGTTGAACGCCTCGGGAATGGTGGCGCC
>JAEZHS010000017.1 GCA_023436825.1 Pseudomonadota bacterium
AGCGCTGATTCCGAGGCGCTCAGGAGAGCGAGTGAAGACGAACCGTCGCGACGCGCTCACGTTGGCCCGGCTGTTCCGTGCCGGCGAGCTCAGCGGCGTCTGGGTGCCTGACGAGGTGCACGAGGCGGTCCGCGACCTGGTCCGTGGCCGCACGACGGCGGCCGAGGATGTTCGTCGCAAGCGCCAGCAGTTGCTGTCGTTCCTGTTGCGGCATGGTCGGATCTTCACCGGCGGGGATCACTGGACCCGAGCGGGGGAGGGGAACATCACGTCCACTCCCACGCGGCTTTTCGCGAGCCTGGAGTCCTGCCACGCGAAGTAACGCATCGCGAGTGGCAAGAACCATGGATTGCCGCGATAGAGCGGCAGGGTCGGGAAGGCGTCCCGCTCGAAGGCAGTAGTCCCGGCCGGCAGGCCGAGGATTTTCTGCGCGATCTTCAGGCCGAAGAACGTTCCCATGGGAACGCCGGCGAAGTTGTAGCCCATGCCGTACCAGATGCCGTCGTGACAGCCGATATGCGGCATCATGTCGAACGTGCCGGCGCACTGCCCCGTCCAGACGTGGCTGAGCTTGACGTCGGAGAGATCCGGTAGCGCGCGTCTGAGACGTCCATGCAGGAGGTCGGCGATGGCTGCAGGATCTGTCAAGCCGTTGGCCGTCGCGCCGCCGAACAGCAGGCGCGGCGTGTCCGGCGCCGGCCGGAAGAAGTCGATGTCGAGATTGGAATCGATCACCGTGCGCCGGTGCGGCAGCTGCCTGGCCAGCAGCTCGGGCGGCAGCGGCTCGGTCGCCGCCATGTAGCCGACGAAGGGAATAATGCGCCGGGCGTGCCAGCGCAGGCTCATGGGCGTGTAGCCGTTGGTGGCGAGCACCAGGTCTCTTGCGCGTGTCTGCCCGACGGCGGTGGTCACACGGAAACGTTCGCCTTGTCGACTGACCTGATCGATCGCGGTGACCTCGCAGTCGCCGAAGATTGCGACGCCAGCCGCCAGCGCCCGCGCCATCAGGCCGCGATGATAAAGGCCGGGATGCAGCGACCCGAGATCGGGAATGACGGCGCCGCCGTCATAGAGGTCGCTGGCCATCTCCTCGCGCAACCGGTCGCGCGGCAGCATGGAGTAGGGCAGGCCGAGATCGGCCTTCATGCCCGCCAGTTCTCGGTCAAGCAGCGCATGGTGCGCGGCCGAGGTTGCCGCGATAAGCCGGCCGCAGCGCACGGCATGGCAGTCGATGCCTTCCTCTTCGATGAAGGCGAGCGTGCTCTCATAGGCCGTCATCAGGTCGCGATAGATCGCGGAGGCATGAGCAGCGCCCCTGGCTGCCTTCAGGTCGATGTACGATTTCTTGAGCGTGCGGCCGAGAAACCCCGCATTGCGCCGCGAAGCGCCGTAGCCGGGACGTTCCTTGTCGAACACCGCCACGCTTCGTCCGGCTCGCGCCAGCGTCAAGGCTGCGCGCAGGCCGGTGTAGCCAGATCCGACGACGACCACGTCGTAGGAAGGGACAGGTGCGCCACCCGCATGCTCGGTGAGGGGGGCTGCGTCCCACCAGTAGGGTGCATTCTTGAAGTCGGTCGTCAGCAGGTCATTCACCCAGGAAATCTCCCAGCGGAGCCTTGTTCATGTTCTGATGGCACCCTTGACTCTGCATAAGGCCTCGCTGAGATATTGGCCATGGTCGAGAAGGACATCCACATTGTCGCCCGGTTGGCCGGCATCCCCAACGCGGGGTGCCGGGATGTCGACGACGCAAACTGAACTCGCGGATCGCCAATCCTGGCCTCGCCCCTCGCGGACGAGGTCCTTCGCCTTTGAACATGCCTCGTCCTCCTTTCACTCATGGAGATGAACGTGGCACAGAATATCTACGACAATCCCGCTTTCTTCGCCGGTTACAGCCGGCTGCCCCGACAGCTGCAGGGGCTTGCCGGTGCGCCCGAATGGCCGGCGATCCGGGCCATGCTGCCCGCGCTGGCCGGCAAGCGCGTAGTCGACCTGGGCTGCGGGTTCGGCTGGGCCTCGCGCTGGATGCGCGCCGAGGGTGCCGCCTCCGTGCTTGGTCTCGATCTGTCGCAGAACATGATCGCACGCGCCAAGGCTGATACCTCGGATCCGGCGATTGACTATCGGATCGCCGATCTCGAGACGCTGGAACTGCCGGAGGCGGCTTTCGACCTCGCCTACAGCGCGCTCGCCTTCCACTATGTCGCGGATTTCCGGCGCCTGGCGCGGATGATCCACAAAGCACTGGCAGGCGGCGGAGACGTCGTCTTCACGATCGAGCATCCGATCTTCATGGCGGCGGCGTATCCGCATTGGATCGCCGACGAAGACGGCCGCAAGACCTGGCCGGTAAACGGCTATTCGGTCGAGGGCGAGCGCCGCACGGACTGGTTCGCCAAGGGCGTGCTGAAATATCACCGGACGCTGGGCACGACGCTGAACACCCTGATCGACGCCGGCTTCGAGCTGCGCCGGGTCGAGGAGTTCGCCCCGACACGCGAACAGATCGAGCAGTCGCCCGAACTGGCGGAAGAACTCGAGCGACCGATGATGCTCCTGGTCTCCGCCCGAACGCGTTGAACAGGTGCATCGGGGTCCAGGCCCGTTGGAAATGAAGTCGGCGCGGACGTTGCCGATCCCGTAGGCTCAGCTTCTTAGCAGCACGTTTACCAATGTGCTGTGCACCCTGAGCGGCCCGCGACCGCTGACATATCCCTCGCGCCTGAACTTCCCGAGGAAATGGCTGATGCGCGGCCGCGTCGTGCCGACGATTTCGGCCAACGTCTGCTGATTGATTGCCGCCAATGCGGCCTGCTCCTGACCTTGGCCCTGGCCGCCGATGTCGGCCAGCAGAAGCAGGGCTCGGGCCAAGCGTTTTTCGATGGAGTTCAACTGCAGGTCCGCCACGTCCTCTTCGACGCGCGCCACCCGCCGCACCAGGTACGTCATGAAGTGCCGGGCAAATGACGGATCGCTGCGCAACAGGCGGAGCATGTCCACCTTGGCGATGCCTATGAGGCGCGTATCGAGCAGGGCGCTGGCGCTGGCTTTTCGCCGCTCCTGTCCGGCGAGGCTGCATTCGCCCAGAAAGCTGCCGGGGCCGAGCAGCGCCACGACGGCGTGCTTGCCCTCTGCGGACGCCACATCGATGCGCACCAGGCCCCGTTCGACATAATACACCGCGTCGGCACGCTCCGACTGACGGTAGATCGTACCGTTGCGTGGGATATCCAACGGCGTGCCGGCTCTGGCGACCGCGGTGATGGAGACAGCCGATTCCCGCTGGATAGATCGCATTCCCGCCCCCCGGGAGGCGCAGCCGCGCGCTTACGATGCAAAACGCCAAAAGTTCGAACCTGTACCAAAGTGAACATCGTTTCCGGACGAAGCGCTGTAACCAGCCCGTGGCAACTGCGGAGGAGTTGCAAGTAGCTGCGCCACAACGACTAACAACGACCACAAGCGGCTGCGCCACAACGATCACGGGGGACCAACGGATGCAAATTGCGGGAAATGATCTAGGGGCCGCGCTCAGGAGCGCAATCGCCGGCGGGTATGTGGCGGAAATGACCGGCCAGACGTACACGGTGACTGCGCCGATCGTGATAAACGTCACGAGCACCATTCAGGGTCCGCTCGGGATCGACCTCGGCGGAGCCACGATCGTCTCCCAAATCACCAATGGTGCCCCGGTCATCCAGATCAATGCCGGCCCCGATGTCGACCTCCGCTACCTGACGCTCTCCAATTTCACGATTCAGGGCAACGGACGGGAAGGTGACGGCATCAAGATCGTCGCCGACGGCAACGACCGCTGGATCTACAATTTCACGCTCGACAACGTCACGGTCCGCGGCGTCGGCGGCTACGGGCTGGACGTCCAGGGCAGCGTCTTCGAGGGGCTGGTCTCGAATTCGTCGATGATCGGCAATCGGCTGGGCGGGGCCTACTTCGGCCACAGCGCCGGCGGCGGCCAGGTGAGTGCGCTGCGCTGGTTCGGCGGAACGATTGAAGACAACGGCGGTGCCGGCATTTTCCTGGGCAATGGCGCCCGCGACCTCAGTATTGACGGCATCACTGTCGCCAACAACAGCGGCGACGGCATCAGCGCCGAATGGGGTCTCACCTCGGTGACCGACAGCCAGTTCCGCGACAATCACGGCGACGGCATCTGGTTCCAGAATTTCGGGTACTTCAACAACAACACCTTCACGACCTCGGGCGTGCAGGCCACGGGCATCTCGGGTTGGGTGACCGGCAACGCCGTCGTGACCGGCAGCCGCAGCGTCTATACCGGCAGCGGGTCCGACCCGACGGTGCTGGCGAATCTGCAGGGGACAGGCAGCGCCTACATGGTCGGCGATACCGGCAAGGTCATCACGGGTCCGGTTCTGTCGGTGGGCGGCTTGGGTGGGGGCAACCTCGCGCAGCTCACCGTCAGCAGCGCCGGGATCGACGTTCCGGCACTCCCGGCCCTCGGCCCCACTGCGACGACCGCGACGGCGAGCAGCACCGGAACCGGTGCGCTTGAATCGGCGATGCGTGCGGCGATGACTGGCGGCACGGTCGGCGCGCTTTCCAGCGCGACCTTCACCGTGACGACGCCGATCGTCATCTACCTCAACGCCTCGAGCCAGGGTGCGATCGGCATCGACCTCGGCGGCGCCAAGATCAACTCCCAGGTCACGGGTGGCCGGCCGGTCATCGAGATCGTCGCCGGACCCGGCGTCAACGTGAGCAATCTCACGCTCTCGAACTTCAGCCTCATCGGCAACGGCAGCGAAGGCGACGGCATCAGGATCATTGCTGCCGGAGCCGACCGATCGATCAACCTGACAATGAGCAACGTCAATGTCGAGCACGTCGGCGGTACCGGCTTGGAAGTCCTGGGCAATGTCTCGGGCACGGTGTTCGACTCCTGGATGCACGGCAACGACCAGGGCGGCGCCCGCTTTGCCAACAGCGGCGGCGGCACTGCCGACTCCCTGCAGTGGGTGGGCGGCGGCTTCCGCAAGAATGGCGTTGCCGGCCTGATCCTGGAGAACGGCGCACGCGACATGACGGTGCAGGGCGCCTATTTCGTCGAAAATTACGGCCCCGGCATCTACGCCACGTCGGGTATCGCCCTCGTGGAGCAGAGCGGTTTCGAGAACAATGCGCAGGCCGGCGCCTGGGTCGGCGGCTCCTCGACGTTCCAGGCCGATACCTTCTCGACCTTCGGCCCGCAGACGGCCGGCATCGCGGGCTCCCTGAGCGGCGGCAAGGTCACGCTGCTCGGCGACAACAACGAATACTATGGCGGCGGCTGGGATCCGACCGCATTGATCAACTTGCAGGGCAGCGGCACGCTGTCGATCGCCGGCTATGGAACGGTGATCGCCGGTCCGGGCATCTCCGTGACCGGCGGCAGCGCGGTGTCGACGTCGACCGGCGGCTCTTCGACGCCGACCGGCGACACGACCGCGCCGACGATCGTCGGCATCGCAGCCTCCGGCGCCGGTCTGACGGCAGGGACGGGTACCGTGAATGCAGGCCAGGTGGTGACGCTGACGGTCACTTTCAGCGAAGCCGTCACGGTCAGCGGCGGGACGCCGGTGCTTTCATTGAACGACGGCGGCACGGCGACGTACAGCAGCGGTTCCGGCAGCACGGCGCTCGCTTTCAGTCATACCGTACAGGCCGGCCAGAACGCTGCCGATCTCGCGGTGACGTCGCTTGGGCTGAGCGGCGCCACGATCAAGGACGCTGCCGGCAATGCCGCCTCGCTTGCGGGCGCCGTCAACTACAATCCGGCTGGGACGCTGAAGGTCGACACCTCGTCGGCCACGCCCACGACACCTCCGCCGTCGTCGGTCGTCCCGCCGACCACCCTGGTCAAGGCGGTGAACGTCGGTGGCGGCCGTGTGACGGCAGCCAACGGCGTCGTATTCGAGGCGGATGCTGGTCCGACGATCGGTGGCGCGGCGAGTGAAGTGTTCGGCACGACAGCCGGCATCGCCGGCACGACGGACGATGCGCTGTACCAGGACGAACGTTATGCGCCGGGCGGCAGCTACACCTACGAGATCCCCGTCGCCAACGGCACCTACCAGGTCGACCTGCTGTTGGCGGAGATCTACTCGGGCGTCTATGGATCCGGCCAGCGCGTGTTCGACATGTCGCTGGAGGGGCAGGCGCTCGCAGCCTTGCAGAACATCGACATCTACGCCCGGGTCGGAGCGAACACCGCCTACACGATCAGCCAGCAGGTGACGGTAAGCGACGGCTCCCTGTCGATCCAGGTCGGTCCCGGCAGCTCCTCGCCGGGCAACGTCCAGAACGCTAAGCTGAACGCCTTCGCGGTCTACGGCCTGGCGGCACCGACGTCGCCGACCTCGTCGACGCTGTCGATCGCGACGGCCGGCGTCAGCCACGACGAAGGCAACAGCGGCAGTACGGCCTTCACCTATACGGTGACGCGCACCGGCAGCACGACGAGTACGTCGACGGCGAGCTATGTCGTGGCTGGCAGCGGCGCCAATCCGGCGACCGCTGCCGACTTCGCCGGCGGAGTCCTGCCGACGGGGACGGTGACTTTCGCCGCTGGCGAGACCAGCAAGACGATCACAGTGAACGTCGCCGGGGACGCGGTCGTGGAGCCGAGCGAGGGCTTCACGCTGACACTGTCCAATCCGGGCGCCGGCACTGTCATCGGCGCCGCCTCCGCGACCGGCACGATCGTCAACGACGACGGCTCGACGATACCGACGGCGCCGCCGACGGGGCTTGGCTTCACATCCATATCTTCAGCCAACGGGCAGGCGACCCTGATCGGAACCGGCAGCGCTGGCGACAATGTATCGATCTATGACGGCTCGACCTGGCTGGCTTTCGCCACGACCGGCAGCGATGGGACCTGGAGCTTCACCACCAAGGCGTCGTCCAATGTGGCCCACACCTACGGCATCTACGCCATGGACTCGAGCGGCGGGTTAACCAACACCGCCGCTCTCGGCCTGCTCGGGAAGGACGGCGCCGATAGCCTGACCGGTGGCGCGGCCAACGACGTGATCGCCGGCGGGCCGGGCAGCGACGTGCTGACGGGCGGCGCTGGCGCCGACACCTTCGCGTTCACGGCGGCGCCTGCGTCGGGCAACCTCGACCGCATCACCGACTTCACGTCCGGCACCGACAAGCTCGCCTTCGCGCACTCCGTTTTCGGCGCGCTGCCGGTCGGCGAGTTGTCGCCCGCCGCCTTCGTGCAGGCTGCGGCTGCTCTGACATCCGACCAGCACGTCATCTTCAATCAGTCCACCGGCGTCGTCTCTTACGACGCCGACGGCAGCGGCAGCGGGGCGGCGGTCGCCGTGGCGCAGCTTGCCGCTGGGCAGATCCTGAAAGCGCAAGACATCAAGGTCTATTGAGCGCGTTCAGAAGGCGGGACGGCGGGGCGACAAACGCTCCGCTGCCTCGCCATGCAGGGGAGCAATGTCATGACGCCAAACGACACAGGGCTCGCCGCCCTCGTTTCGCTGTTGCGCCTGCAGGGTGTGGCGGCGGAGCCCGCGCAGCTCCATCACCAGCTCGGCATGGCCGGCAAGCCGGTCGGCGTGGTGGAGATGGTGCGCTGTGCCCGCCAACTGGGTCTCAAGGCGCGCAGCTTGTCGACGCGATGGGACCGTCTCGCACGCACGCCGCTGCCGGCCATCGCCGAGCGGCGTGACGGTTCCTTCCTGCTGCTCGGCAAGGCGACCGATGACAAGGTGCTGGTGCACGTGCCGGGCACCGGCCAGGCAACGACCATGACGCGCAGGCAATTCGAGGAGGCGTGGAGCGGGCGCCTCGTCCTGATGATGCGGCGCGCCGGGCTCGGCGACGTGGCGCATCGCTTCGATCTCGGCTGGTTCATGGGCGCGATCAAGAAGTATCGCCTCCTGCTGGGCGAGGTGTTGCTGGCCTCGTTCTTCCTGCAGCTCTTCGCGCTGATGGTGCCGCTGCTGTTCCAGGTCGTGATCGACAAGGTGCTGGTGCATCGCAGCCTGACCACGCTCGAGGTCGTGCTGGTGGCGATCGTGGGTCTCGCCGTCGCCGAGACCCTGCTCGGCATCATGCGCACCTATCTCTTCGCGCATACGACCAACCGCGTCGACGTCGAGCTGGGCGCCCGGCTGTTCCGCCATCTGATGGCCCTGCCGCTTGCCTACTTCCAGAGCCGCCGCGTCGGCGATTCGGTCGCCCGGGTGCGCGAGCTCGAGAACATCCGCACCTTCCTGACCAGCTCGGCGCTGACCCTGGTGATGGACCTGTTGTTCACCGTGGTTTTCGTCGCGGTGATGTTCTTCTACTCGCCGCTGCTCAGCTGGATCGTCGTGGCGGCCTTTCCGCTCTACATCGCGATCTCGCTGGTCGCCGCGCCGCTGTTCCGGCGGCGGCTGGACGAGAAGTTCCGCCGCGGCGCGGACAACCAGGCCTTCCTGGTGGAGAACATCTCCGGCGTCGAGACCGTCAAGGCGGTCGCGGCCGAACCGCAGATGCAGCGGCGCTGGGAGGACCAGCTGGCCGGCTACGTAGCCGCCTCGTTCCGCGTGCTCACGCTCGGCAACACCACCAGCGAGCTCGTGCAGTTGATCGCCAAGCTGGTGAACGCCGCAGTGCTGTTCTTCGGCGCGCGGCTCGCCATCGAGGGCAGCCTCACCATCGGCGAACTGGTCGCCTTCACCATGATCGCAGGGCGCGTCAGCACCCCGGTGCTGCGACTGGCGCAGATCTGGCAGGACTTCCACCAGACCAGGCTCTCCGTTCAGCGTCTCGGCGACATCCTCAATACACCGACCGAACCGGTGTACGCGCCGGGTCGCGCATCGCTGCCGGCGATCGAAGGCAATATCGTTTTCGACCGTGTCGGATTCCGCTACCGGCCGGACGGGCAGCAGGTGCTGCACGACGTGAGCTTCAGCCTGGCCGCCGGGGAGGTCGTCGGCGTCGTCGGCGTCTCCGGCTCGGGAAAGAGCACGATCGCCAAGCTCATCCAGCGCCTCTACGTGCCCGAAGGCGGTCGCGTGCTGGTCGACGGCATGGACCTGGCGATGGCCGACCCCGCCTGGCTGCGACGCCAGATCGGCGTGGTGCTTCAGGAGAACGTGCTGTTCAACGCCACGATCCGGGACAACATCGCCCTTGCCGATCCGGCCATGGCCCTGGCGCGGGTCGTCGCCGCGGCCAAGCTGGCCGGCGCACACGACTTCATCCTGCGGCTGCCGGAAGGCTACGACACGGTGGTCGGCGAGCGCGGCGCCAGCCTGTCGGGGGGACAGCGGCAGCGCATCGCCATCGCCCGCGCCCTTGTGGGCGATCCCCGCATCCTCATCTTCGACGAGGCAACCAGCGCACTCGACTACGAAAGCGAGCGCATCGTGCAGGAGAACATGCGCGAGATCGTGCGCGGCCGCACGGTCATCATCATCGCTCACCGTCTGTCGACCCTGCGCATCGCCGATCGCGTCCTCACCATCGACGAAGGTCGCCTGGTCGAGGACGGCACGCACGATCAGCTCATGCGCCGTCCCGGTCGCTACGCGGCGCTTCACAAGCTGCAGGCAGGGATCCATGGCGTCCTTTAGCATTCCTGCCGGCCGCTCTCGCGCCGAGCTCGCCTTCCTGCCGGCCGCGCTGGAGATCGTCGAAACGCCGCCGTCGCCGATCGGCCGGGCGATCGCCCTCACCGTGGTCGTCGTCGCCTGCCTGGCCGCCGCCTGGGCGTCGGTCGGCACTGTCGACATCGTCGCGGTTGCCCAGGGCAGGATCATTCCCAGTGGACACATCAAGCTGGTGCAGCCCCTGGAGGCAGGAATCGTACGGGCGATTCATGTGCGTGACGGCCAGCGGGTGCGCGAAGGGGAAGTCCTGGTCGAGCTCGATCCTACCGTGAACGCCGCCGAGCTGGAACGGTTGAACGCGGACCTGACGTCGGCTCTGCTCGATGTCGCTCGCCTGCGGGCGGCACTCGCGACCGACGAGCCGCCGCCCGCCGCCTTCCAGCCGCCGCCCGCCGCCACTCACGTCCAGGTCGAGATGCATCGCGGCTTTCTGGCCAGCCAGGTCGCCGAGCAGGCGCGCAAGCTCGGCGCCATCGACCGACAGAAGGCCCAGAAGGAGGCCGAACGCGTCACGCTCGCCGCCATGATCGACCGGCTCGAGGCGACCCTTCCGTTGATCGAGACCCGTGTCTCGGTGCGCAAGCACCTGGCGGACCGCGAGCTGGGGTCGCGGTTGCAGTATCTTTCGGACCTGCAGGAGCTCACCTCCACCCAGCAGGAGGTGGTGGTGCTCAGAAGCCGCAGCCTCGAGGCCGAGGCTGCTCTCGCCGCCACTGACGAGGAGCGTGCGCGCACCGTGGCGGAATACCGGCGTACGCTGTTCGACGAACTGAGTCGCGCCGAGCAGAAAGCCGCCGGGCTGCGGCAGGAGGTCGTGAAGGCGAGGCAGAAGGCGCAGCAACAGAAGCTCGTCGCACCCGCCGACGGCATTGTGCATCAGCTCGCGGTTCATACGGTGGGCGGCGTGGCGACGGCAGCCCAGCCGCTGGTGGCCGTCGTGCCCGTCGACGGCGAGCTCGAGATCGAGGCCACCGTCAGCAATCGCGATGTCGGCTTCGTCCGCGCGGGCCAGGAGGCGGAGATCAAGATCGAGGCCTTCAACTTCACGCGCTATGGGGTGTTCACCGGCCGTGTGCTCGGCATCTCGAGCGATTCGGTGGCGCGCGATGGCGCCGCGCAGCGAGGCGAAAGCCGGTCGACCAGACCGGAGCTTGAATACGTAGCACGCATTTCCCTCGACCGTGGCAATCTGCGCGGCGGCGATGCGTCCCTCACATTGGCGCCGGGAATGACGGCCACGGTCGAGATCAAGACCGGTTCGCGTACTGTCGTCGACTATCTGCTGTCACCGCTCGCGCGCTATCGGCACGACTCGCTGAGAGAACGATGAGAACGGGGGAAGCCATGCACGCAGAAGACCAGCGACAGGCCTTTCTGGTGCGATTGCGCAATGAGCTCGACACCTCGACGTTCACGGCGACTCTGGGCCTGATGCTTCAGGAAACGCGCACGGCGATCGATCGGGTGCGCGCCCGGATCGCCCTGGAGCGGCTCGCTCGGCGCAACACCAGCACGAGGATGAACCAGCTGCAGGCGCTGGAGGAAATGCAGGCCGCGCTGATGGCCGCACGCCTGCGTGCCGGCGAGGGCACGATGTATATCGAGGTCGACGATGACGAAACGGGTACCGTCGTCCGCCTCCGGGTCGGAGGGCGTTGATAGCTGGTCCGGACTAACGCTTCGGGCCGCCGACCGGCCACACCGGGCTTTTCGCCAGGTCGGGCCAGCCGGCCGGCGCGCCTGAAGCGGCGATGGCCTCCGCGGCGGAATGCGAGGCATCCCACTTCGCGGCGACGAACCGCATGCCGGTGATGGCGCCGCCGGCATCGGAGGCCAGGTGCATCATGGGCGGCGCCATCTTCTCCGGGCGAATCAGCTGGCTGCGTTCCATCGATCCGTCGTCCGGCACCATCGGCGTGTCGGTTGGTCCGCCGGGCACCACCACATTGACGGTAATGCCGGAGCCCCTGAGTTCGCCGGCCAGGCTGGCGCTCCAGGCTTCCAGGCCGGACTTGGCCGGGCCGTAGGGCGAGAAGCCCGGGTTGAGCATCGTGAAGAAGCTGGTGGTGACGTTGATGATCCGCCCGAATTTCCGGGCGCGCATGCCGGGCACGGCGGCGTGGGCCATGTAGAACGGCCCCGAGAGGTTGACTGCCATGAAGCGGGCCCACAGGTCCGGTGCGATATCCTCGATCTGCACGACGCGGCGCATATGGTCTTCGCGCACCGTGGTCATCCCGACCGCGGCGTTGTTGACCAGCACCTCGAGGCGTCCGAAGTGGCCGATCGTGCGGGCGACGCTGCCGCGACACGACGCAGGGTCCGACACGTCCATGGGCAGCGCGATCGTGGCGCCGTCGCCGAGCTCGCCATGGAGGCGAAGGAGGGCCTCCTTCGCGGTGTCGCAAAGGGCGACCCGCATGCCGGCGCCGACGAAGGCGCGCGCCAGGGCCTGGCCGATGCCGCCGGCGGCGCCGGTGATGAGAGCGATACGGTCGTTGAGATCAGGTGAGGACATGTCGGATACCTACTTTTCAGGACGGCGCATAGAGTTCCTCCGCGACTTCCACGACTTCGCGCGTGCGCGTTATGCCTGTTCCCCAGACGCGGTCGAAATCCGCCATCTGCGCGGCGAGCGCCGACGAATCCAGAATGGCCTCGGCAGCTTCGACGCTCGGGAACTCGTAAAGGGCGATGTGGACGAGCGGATTGGTCCGGCTCCAGCAGCGCCATGCCCGCTGCGCCTGGTACAACCTCACGCCATTTGGAAGATGTTCCGTACTGTACCAACTGTCGAACTGCTGCCGGTCGGCCATGTTGGTCAGTCTCGCCCGAACGATGAGAACGGCTGTAGCCATGGGCACCTCCGTGGCGGCCTTCGCCTCAGGAACAGGACGTAGAGATTATTTGCGGTCGGCACGGCAGGGAAGCCGGGACCGCGCATTCCTCCGCAACCCCTGGCGTCGCGCCTCGTTGACGGCGCGCTGGAAGCCCTGCGGAGCCCCCTTCAGGCATGAGCGATCAGCCCGCCGATCCGCGCTCTTTCGTGACCACCACCGCCGAGCCGCTGCGCCACGAGCTGCTCACGCCCACCGTCATCGCGGCCGTGGGCCTGACGATCATTCTGACGCTCGCGGTCGTCGATGCCGCGCTGCGCGGGCCTTGGCTCGATGAATTCTGGACCCTCGAACTGTCCGACAGCGGCAAGGGCCTGGCGGCGCTGATCCGCGAGGGCTGGATGCGCGACGCCCATCCGCCCGTCTTCAATGCCTGGGCGACCCTGCTCACCGCGCTGGGCATCGCCTCGATCCCGGCCGGACGCCTGGTCTCGAACCTTCTGGCCGCCGGCCTGATGATCCTGGCCGCTTTCCGGCTGTCGCGGCGAATGCCCGAGCAGGCAGGTTTTGCCGCCGCCTTCCTGCTGCTCAGCCTGTCGCTGCCGCAGGTAATGGACTCCTTCGCCATCTACCGGTCCTACTTCTGGCAGATAGCGGCGCTCGGCACGCTCGCCTTGGTCGCCCGCCACGTCGCCGCGGCTAAAGCCGACCTCGATTGGCGCCGTGACCACGACTTGGCGGCGATTGCCGTGCTGGCGACCGCCGCCTCGATCGGCCTCCACTATGTCGGCGCCCTGTTCGGCGGGCTGCTGGCCGCGGCTATCGCCGTCTGCGCCTTCATGAGGGGACTGCGGCAATGGATGTCCCTGGTGCTGGCGACAGCGGCGTTGTCGAGCCTGTTCATCCTCGCCAGCATCGCGCTGCAGATGCCGAGCTGGGCGGCGGAGTTCGATCATAGCTGGATCGACCTGCCTGGCCTTGCCGCGCTCGGCGTGCTGGGGTGGCTCGTCGTCGCCCCGCTCTGGCTCAATCCCGTGCCGCTGGCCGGCCTCTGGTCGGGCCGGGGACGGGCACGCGATGCCTCGCAGACCTGGTTCGTTGCCATGGTCGGTGTCGCGCTGGCCGCGGGCACGGCCATCGTGTTCGCCGTTCATGTCGTCCGGCCGATCGTGGTCGATCGCTATCTCTTCTCCGTCCCTGTGCTGGTGTGTGCGCTGCTGGCCGTGCCGGCGGCGCGGATCGCACGGGATCGATGGCTGTTCGCCCTGCTGGCGCTGGTGGCGGTGGTTGGTGCGGCGCGGCCGCTGATCGAGACCGGCATCAAGCCCTTGTGGCGCGAGAATGCCCGGACGATCGCCGCCATCGTCGCCGGCTGCCCGAGCACCCAGGTCTACGCTGCCAGCGGCTGGGCGCTGGGGCCGGCCGCCGAGACGCGCATGGCGCGGCGCGAGGACCCGGTGTTCGAGCGGGCCTACCGGTCGCTCGCCGCATCGGAGGGCTTCCCCGTCCACTTCATCGGCCAGAACGGCGGCGCGCAGGTGACCCGGGGCGGCTGCCCGGTGCTGGTCTGGTACGAGCACACGCCCAACGAGGCGGAGAACGATCTGCCGTGGGCCATCGAGGCCGCTGGTCTCGGCGGGTTGGAAGGCGCACGCCTGTCGGTGACGCGCAGCCTCACGGGGATCGTGGTGCGCGCAGACGGCGGTGGCGGTCTGTAGGCGAGGCTTTTGGTTACCAGCCCCACAGCAGTGATCGCGATACCCAGCCACGCCGGCCGTTCTGACCCTGCAGCTTGATCCAGGCGCCGCTGCGCTGAAGCGTTTTCAGGACCTCGCCGTAGGCCAGCTTGGCGATCACGCGGCTGCTCGTCGTCGGCTCGCTGCGCATGTTGGCGACCTTGGCCTTGACGACGTGGTGCGGCGTGCTGCTGGTCAACGCTCGATTGATCCAGCCCTTGTCGTTCTCGAAATCGATCACCTTGAGCCAGCTGCCCTGCCTGCCGATGACCTTGAGCGGATAGCCCCGATCCAGTCTCCAGTCGGCAGGGTGCTGCGGCCCGGGGCCTGATCGCATGTTCACTTCCATGCCGGCCACGCTGACCATCTGTTGCGCAAGGGTTTGCGATCCCGCCAGCAGAAGGAGCAGGGCCGAGAGAAGAGGGAGGGCGCCATGGAGCAGATGAATCATCTTCGACTTTCCTGAAATCGCCTTCTACTTCGAGGCGAGCTTCATGAGTTCCGTCGCGCAGGCGTCGGCGACCTCGTTCTCCGGCTCCTTGGCGCCGGGCATCGTCGCCCAGCCCTGCTTCTCGACGAAGTCGCCGCGCGCCCAGGAGCTCTCGCCCTTCAAGGCGGCGAGTTTCGTCGTCCGTATGTCCGGCGTCTGGCCCTTGAACTGAGCAACGCAGATCGGCGTCAGGGCGGCGATGACGGCCTTTTCGCCCTGCTGCTCGGCCATCGTGTGGGCGGAGCCGCTCGTCACCACCCAGCCCGCGCTGAAGCCTATGATCGCAATCACCGCGGCGCCGACAATGCCGCCGGTCACGCCCGGCTTGAACCACTCGGGAATTCTCGCGTTCATTATCGCCTCCCCGATGCTCTTGTTTTTCGACGTCGGCTGAAGGTCTCGGGAGGAAGACTGTGACCGGGGCGTGGCATCGGGATGGCGGCAACATTGAATCTTTGTATAGATCTCAAACGAGACGCAGACGGCCGGCGGATCGGGCTTGGTGCAGGTCGGCCTCCAGCTCCTCCTTCTTCCGTCGCCAGCGCGCCTCCTCCGTTTGAGATTTCTTGTCGAGCGCGGCGCGGTCCTTTTCGATCTCTTCGAGTGTCGACTGGTGGTGCCGCTTGGCCTGTTCAAGGGCGGCTTCGGCGGTAGCGATCGCCCGTTCGCGGCGCGCGCGCTCCTTCTCTCGGACCGCTTCCTCCCTGCGGCGCTCGCTGTCGCGTCGCTTCTGCTCCTTCTCGAAGGCTCGCGCGGCCTCGCGGGCCGCCTTGTCGGAGACGGGCTTGGATGGCGGCTCGTGCTTCTTCGCCGTGCGTTTTGCCGGCGGCCGCTGGACAGTGCCGACGGGAAGGCCGGTGGGCAGCTTGGCGTGCTCGCTGAACGCGCCGCTCGTGCCGACCGGTCGTCTCAGGACGACGCCGGGATGCGCCATCGTCGCGGCGACGATCTCCGGGTCGTCGGTGATCTTGGCAAAGCCGTGCTGGAAGAGATTGCTCCTCGAACCCCACGCCTCCAACGCCGCCTTCATCGACGGCGCGGCAACGGCGAGATCGAAGAATCCCGCGGAGGTCGTATAGGTCTTGAGCTTCCGGGCCATTGGATTCCGTGCTTGCTGCACCGGCACGTTACCATGGACCGCGTGGGCGTATTGGCATGCCCAAAAACAACTCCAGGCTGCCGCAGAAGCGCCCGGAATGAGTCGTATCGTCGGCCGATCGATGACGGGGGCAGCCATGGCCGATCTCTATCTCCACGATTCCGACTTCGATGCTGGACAGGAGAAGATCATCGCCAACGGGATGTACGGCATCACCGACAAACCCGTCCCGATAGACGACTGGCCGGCGCTTGCCGCGGCGATCCAGAATCAAACCAGGATCGGCCATCTCGCCTTCAGTTTCCACAGCTTCCCCGGCGGCATGATCGTCGGCAGCGACGGCCGTGAGCTCGGCGAGGCGTCGGTCGTCAAGCTGTTCACCAAGCCGCCGCAGGTCGACAAGATCTCCTTCTTCGGCTGCAACGTCGGCAACCGGCCGGTGCAGATGGCCGCGTTCGCCAAGATGTTCGGCGCCAAGTCGGTCTCGGGCTTCACCTGGTGGATGATCAAGACGCCGATAAACGTCAAGCTGCCGAAGGGTGTCGACGAAAAGAGGATCAAGGCCGTGCTCGATCCGTTCGTACCCTACTCGGTCGAGCTGATCCCGGCGGCGAACGTGCTGGTCAAGACCCACACCTCGCGCAAGGACCACGAGATCAACCTCGTCGCGGTCTACGGCTCGCCCGACGGCAGCTTCGCCTCGACGATCCCGATTCCCCTGGGCGAGCAGAAGAACCGCAGGCCCTGGAAGGACGCGATCAGGAAGACCATCAAGGCCGCCGACGCCGCCGCCACGGAGAAGGCCTATCAGGCGAGCCCGGTCGTGGCGTTCGAGCTGCTGACCGTCACGCTGTAGTCACCCGGCGTGTCAGCGCCGCTCGAAGTCGATGCGCTCGTCGACGGGCAGGCCCAGCAGATGGCGACGCAGGCAGTCCAGCCCCATCTCGACGGCGCCGGCGCGGATCCAGTCGCGGTTGCCGATCAGGCGCGCCTGGCGCGCGACAGTGCCGCCTGCGTCGGCAATGCCGATGCAGACTGTGCCGCCGAAATCGGGCCGCTCGGGGCCCTCGTCGAGGTCGATCAACAGGGCGAGCGCATGGCTGGCGCGGCTTTCCGCGCGCAGCTTGCGCCCGACCAATTGCGCGGCCTCGGCCGACACGCCGTTGATGCCGAGCTCGCCCGGATCGCGGGTTACGACGCCCTTGCGGAAGATCTTCTCGGCGCCGGGCAGCGGCGCCAGCCGCGCCGCCATGTGGCCGCCGCTGAACATCTCCGCCGTGGCCAGGGTGAGGCCGCGCTCGAGCAACGCGGTCAGCACCACGCTCTCCAGCGTCTGGTTGTCCTCGGCGATGATGAAATTGCCGAGGCGCTTGCGGACCTCCGCCTCCACCGGCGCGAGCCTGATGTTCAGGTCGGCCTCGCTGTCGCTGTGGATGGCGAGCTTGGTCTCAAGCTCGGGATAGTGCGCCTGGAAGCCGAGCTTGATGTGTCCGTTCTGGAACGCCGGGATGTCGCTCAGCATGCCGTCGGCGCGCGATTCGCCGATGCCGAAGGTGTGGAAGCGCTTCAGCCGCGTCACGCCGGTGATGCCCCCGATCTTCAGCAGCCGCGGGATCACCTGCTCGTCGAGCATGAGGCGCATCTCGCGCGGCACGCCCGGCGTGAAGAAGAAGCGCGCCTTGCCGATGGTGACGGCGAAGCCGCAGGCCGTGCCGATCGGGTTGTCGATGAACTCGGCGTTCTCCGGCAGCATCGCCTGCTTCTTGTTGTTGGGCGGCATGACGCGGCCGCGCCGCGCATAGTTCTGCTCCATGCGCGTCATCCAGT
>JAEZHS010000019.1 GCA_023436825.1 Pseudomonadota bacterium
GGCCGCATGCTCGACCACACGCTGACGGCGCGCCGCCAGCACGCCACCATCGTCGGCGCCACCTCGGGCGACACCGGCTCGGCCGCCATCGAGGCGGTGCGCGATCGCAAGACCATCGACATCTTCATGCTGTTCCCGCATGGCCGGGTGAGCGAGGTGCAACGCCGCCAGATGACGACGGTGCTGGCGCCCAACGTGCACAACGTCGCCATCGAGGGCACGTTCGACGATTGCCAGGACCTCGCCAAGGCGTGCTTCAACGATCTCGCCTTCCGCGACCGCCATGCGCTGACGGCGGTGAACTCGATCAACTTCGCCCGCGTGATGGCGCAGATCGTCTATTACTTCTGGGCGGCGGTGAAGCTCGGTGCGCCCGAGCGGCCGGTCGCCTTCACCGTGCCGACGGGCAACTTCGGCAACGTCTATGCGGGCTATGCGGCCCGCCAGATGGGCCTGCCGGTCTCGCATTTCGTCGTGGCGACCAACAGCAACGACATCCTGGCGCGCTTCTTCGAGGCGGGCGCCATGACCATGACCGACGTCGTGCCGACCTACAGCCCCAGCATGGACATCCAGATCTCGAGCAACTTCGAGCGCCTGCTGTTCGACCTCTACGGCCGCGACGGCAAGGCGCTGGCCGAGGCGATGGCGGGCTTCAGGAGCAGCGGCACGCTTAAGGTCGGCGCCAACGCGCTGGGCGGCGTGCGTGAGCTGTTCGATGCCGGCCGTCTCGACGACGAGGGCACGCTGAAGGCCATCGTCGACTGCCGCAAGCGCTTCGGCGTGACGCTCGATACCCATAGCGCGGTGGGCTATGCCGTGGCCCAGCAGCATCGGCGCGACGCCAAGGTGCCGATGGTCGTGCTGTCGACGGCGCATCCCGCCAAGTTCCCGGATGCGGTCGAGAAGGCCACCGGCGAACGGCCGCCGCTGCCGCCGCGGCTCGCCGACCTGATGGAGCGCACCGAGCGCGTCGACGGCCTGCGCAACGATGCCGCGGCGCTCAAGGGGTTGATCGACGAGCGCATGGCAGCACTTAAGCCGTCCAAGGCGGCAAGGCGATAGGAATGAGCAACGTCAAGGTCACCACCCTTCCCAACGGCCTGCGCGTGGCGGTCGACCCCATGCCCGAGGTCGAATCGGCGGCGCTCGGCATCTGGGTCGCCTGCGGCACGCGCCACGAATCGGCCGAGCTCAACGGCATGGCCCATATGCTGGAGCACATGGCCTTCAAGGGCACGCGCACCCGCTCGGCCCGCGCCATCGCCGAGGAGATCGAGAATGTCGGCGGCAGCCTGAACGCCTATACCGGCCGGGAGATCACGGCCTACCACGCCTCGGTGCTGAAGGAGGACGTGGCGCTGGGCGTCGAGATGGTGGCCGACATCCTGCGCAACTCGGTGTTCGATCCCGACGAACTGCAGCGCGAGCGCGGCGTCATCCTGCAGGAGATCGGCCAGGCGCTCGACACGCCCGACGACCTGGTATTCGATCAGTTCCAGGTCACCGCCTTCCCCGGCCAGCCGCTCGGCCGTCCGGTGCTCGGCACCGCCGAGACCGTCGAGGCGATCGGCCGCGACGATCTCTTCGCCTTCCTCGCCCGTCACTACACGGCGTCCAACATGGTGCTGTCGGCGGCCGGACGCGTCGAGAACGACCAGATCGTCGACCTCGCCGAAAAGCATTTCGGCTCGGTGCCGCGCACGCCCGCCAACGCGCAGGCGCCGGTGCCGCTCGCCTATGTCGGCGGCGACGGCCGCGAATCGCGCGTGCTCGAGCAGGCACACCTGGTGCTGGGCTGCCAGGGCATCGGCTATCGCGATCCCGACTACTTCGCGCTCGCCGTCTACTCGACCCTGTTCGGCGGCGGCATGTCCTCGCGCCTGTTCCAGCGCATCCGCGAGGAGCGCGGGCTGGTCTACGGCATCCACTGTTTCAACACCGCCTATGCCGACGGCGCCCTGTTCGGCATCTATGCCGCCACCGGCGAGGACGACCTCGCCGAGCTGGTGCCGGCGGTGTGCGAGGAATTCGCCGGCGTCGCCGATACGCTCGCCGAGTCCGAGCTGGTGCGCGCCCGCAACCAGATCAAGGCGGGTACGCTGATGGCGCTGGAATCGAGCGGCGCGCGGTCGGAGCAGGCGGCCCGCCACCTGATCATCCACGGCCGGCCGATCCCCTATGCCGAGATCGTCGCCCGCATCGAGGCGGTCGATCAGGCGGCCGTGCAGCGGGTCGCGCGCCGGCTCCTGCAGGGCGAGCTCCCGCTCGCCGCGCTGGGCCCGATCGACGAACTGGAGCCCCTGGAGAAGATCGCCGCCCGTCTCGCGGCGTAGTCTTGCCGGACTGTCTGATAGGGTCAGTAAAGGATGCAAGAGTGAGGCTGTCACCTTGAGCAAGACGAGGGGCCTTTGAGGCCAAAGGAAAGGTCAAATGCCCGCCTGCCCAGCCTTCTTCCTCTTCGAACAGCCAAAGCTGGCGACCTGAAATTCAGGTACGAGGCCGCAAGCGTGCCCCTGGTGGGACGATGGTCGTCGAGCCTTTACCTGCGCAATGCGTGCTGGAAAAGTGACGCGATCGGCTGATGCGAAGCAGCACAGCTGCCGCGGCAATGTATAGCGGCCATTTGAGCTAGGCAGCAGCCTGAACCAGCAAGTTAAGCTGGTTGCGCTCCCCCGCACCAAGGCGGTGGAAATCCAAGTATTGCAGCTCGATCACCATGGCTGAATGCATCCTCGATCCGCAGGGAAGTGTCGAGCGAGGCCTGAAACTCAAGGGTGGGTTTGTAGCCGGGGAGCCCAGTCCTCCCCGAGGCCCTTGGCACCGCGCTGATGTCGACAAGCTCACTCGGTTTCGGTGTCCCCTGATCGACTATGTCCGTGTCCTGTCCCCGACACCGAAGACGGCCCATCTGACCGCGATTATCAGGGAAATATACTTTAGTTATTGACTCGTCTCCCAGTTATGTTCCATATTTGTTCTGTGATTGGAAAGGACAGGCAATGCCGTCACATGCCTTTTATCTCGAAAAGTCGAAGGACAACTGGCGCGAGCCCGACCTCAGCGTCCTCGACCGCCGCCGCGGCCCCGTGCCGGCCGTTCCGTTGGCGCTGCTGCCACAACCATGGCGCGACTGGATCACCGACACCGAGCGGGCGACCGGCGCGCCGGCGGACTACGTCCTGCAGGCCGTGCTGGCAGGCGTCGCAGCGATGTGCGGCGCGGGCGTGCGGGTCCGTGTGACGCCGGCCTGGGACGAGCCGCTGGTGCTGTGGCTGGCAGCGGTGGGGGAGGCGTCGACCGGAAAGTCGGCGGC
>JAEZHS010000422.1 GCA_023436825.1 Pseudomonadota bacterium
ACCTCTGCGCTTCGACGACCTGGTGGCAGTAGCGAAGGGTGAACACCCGATCCCATTCCGAACTCGGCCGTGAAAACTTTCAGCGCCGATGGTACTGTGTCTCAAGACACGGGAGAGTAGGTCGCTGGCAGGTCTTCCAAGCGCACAGGCCCTCTTCCGACGACGATTTCAAATACTGAAAGCATGCAGGATTACCGCGGGGTGGAGCAGCCCGGTAGCTCGTCAGGCTCATAACCTGAAGGTCGTAGGTTCAAATCCTGCCCCCGCAACCATCTCGACTTGCGACGCCAAGTTGGACAGAACAGCCGCCCTGCCCGGGCGGCTTTTTTGTGTCTGCGACGCTGCTGTTTCTCCCTTGACCGCGATCGTCAGGATGCCGGCCAGACCGGTAGTCAACTCGATCTTGAGTTCGCCGTTTTCCGGCGTGAGCACGCTCCGTTGCACGAGCGAACGCGGGACTTCGCCGTACGCGTCCGGTGTAGGCCGCCTTTGTGGTGATCGTCGCGCGTGAGAGAAGTGCGCCCGTTAATTGGCAAGTTAGTGGGCACGGATGGCGACGGTAACGGTTCTTTCAGGTCCAGAGCGACGTCGTCGTTGGTCGTCATCGGAGAAGGCGAGCCTCGTCGAGGAGAGCCTGCAGCCTGGGGCGATGGTGACGGCGGTGGCGCGTCGGCACGATGTTCATCCGAACCTGCTGCATCATTGGCGCCGCCAAGCGAAGCAAGGGTTGGACAACGGACCGGGTTTGAAGCTGCTGCCGGTTGTCGTGTCGCCGACGGCGGGGAGCGGCTCGGCTGCACCTCTTCGATCAACCGGCGGGTGTTGGCAGCCTTGCCGAGCAAAGAGAAAAACTCGTCGCGTTCACTCACCTTGCCTGCCCCCGAGCGGATTGTTGCAGAGACTGTCCTCCAGGCATCAGGCGACGGCAATCGGGAGTCCGCCAGAGCGATTTTTGCTATTGCTGCTCGCCACGCCCGCACCGCCGGGACCGTCTATGGCACGACGCCCACGAGCTGGACGACGAGCTCGCTGCTCTCGGCTCTCGCCGCGATCGACGCGTAGATGTCGGTTTGCTGGTTGGCGGCAATGACGCTCGCGGCGGATGCATTGACGCCACCTTCGACGGTCCTTGCCCACTCGGCGTTGGTCAGGCCCTGGGTGATCGCGAAGTGCGAGCCGACCGCTTCCTTGTTGGCGACGTACTGGGCATCGGCGGTGCCGCCGGTCGACGAGCGGGCCCCGGCGATCAGCGCCGTGATGAAGTCGGGCCGCGCAACATGACCTGTCTGGATCTCGTTGATCCAGTAGGCGCCACCGGCCGGATCGGGCGCGCGGCCGAGTGCGCTGATGTAGGCTGCCGTCACAAAGGTTGTGGCCGACGCCGCGGGATTGTAGATCGCGGTGGCTTCCGGCGAGGCAAAGAAAGCCTTGGAAATGGCTGTCAGGCTCTTTCCGTCGGCAAGCTGGCTCGCCCAGTAATCCAGGCCGACGGCGTCGGGCGCGCGGCCAAGGCCCGCCGTGTAAAGGTCGACGACCTTCAGCATCTGGCTGGCCGGCAGGTTTGCTGCCTTGGTGAACCAGTCCACCGGCAGGGACTGGTCGGCGAACTTCAGAAACTCGATGCTCGTCAGCCGGTCAGTGCCATCGGCACCGACCTTGTCCTGCACGGTGATCGTCGGATCTCCGGCGGTGACCTTGATCAGGAAGCTTTTGGACGGTTGCCAGGAAACCGCGGTATCGATTCCGCCGCCGCCCAGGATGATGTCGTCGCCGATGCCGCCATTCAAAATGTTGTCGTCGGCATTGCCGGTCACCACGTCGTTGCCCGACGTGCCGAAAATGGTGTTGGGCGCGCTGAAGGTGGCGATGTCGTAGGTCATGGAGCCGCCCGGCGCGAAGTTCAGGGCGTAGTTCGAGTTGGTGGCTTCGAGGATGCTGACGCCGTGATCGACCACGAAGTTGGCCGGGTTGGGGTTGCTGCCGAGCGTCATGTCGAGGAAGTTGTGGGTCGTTGGGTCGGACTTGGCGTAGATGTTGTAGACCGTCTGATGGCCGGCCGCGCCGAACACGAGCTGGTACCAGGCGGTGCTGCCATCGGCCGTGACCGGCACGTTGATGATGTCGAAGAAGCCCGCGGTGCCGGCTTGGTTGGTCGGCGTCAGCGTCCAGCCGCTCGCGCCGTGGCTGAGCTGCATGTAGTTCCAGATGCCGGGAAAGCCCGCGGCGTTGCCGGGAATGCGTAGGCTGACGAAGCCGTCGGCGCCGGCCGTCGGATCCGACGGCGCGTAGAACTTGAAGAAGGCCGGCGTCTGGGCGTCAGGCGCGAAGTTCAGGCTGCCGAGGGCAAAGTTGAAGGCAAACTGGATCTGGTTCGCGGTCGGCGCCTGGGTGAGCGCGGACGCATAGGTCGTGCCCGATGGCGGCACGTAAGGAACCGGCGTCGCCACGTATCCCGAGCCCTGCGGGAGCACTTCGCTGTTGGCGTAGAGGGAGATATTGATCGTCGCCACGTTCGCGTTAACGCCGGGGTCCCACAAGGTGATCTGCGGGTTGACGCCGCCCTCGGACACCAGGTCGGTGTAGGAGTAGCCGTAGGCGTTGCTGTTCTTCTGGATATATTGCGCCCACGGATCGTAGAAGCGGTTGTTGCCGCCCGCCGTACCCGGTCCGCTGCCGAGCGCGTTGGTGTACTGGATTGCGCTGGAGTTGAGTGTCGCGTCGTAGGCGTAGTTGAAGTTCCAGTTCCAGGTGTGGTTGAGATCGAGCTTCGTCGGGTCCTTGGGATTGGGCGAGGTCCCGGAGCCGCCCCAGTAGCCGGCGTCGAAGCCGGCGATGAAGTACTTGGCGACGGCGCCGTCGGCGTCGTTGGGCGTGAAGCTCTGCTGGTACTGGACCGGACCATCCTTGCCGCCGACATGGACCTCGAGCGGCCCGGGCTGAACGTAGATGTTCTGCATCAACTGGCTGGCCGGGATGCGGATCCAGTCGGTGTTGGTTGCCCCGTTCATGGTGTTGGGCACCAGCCAGAAATAGTCGGTGCCGTACTGGTCGGAGGCAACGTACTGCACGCCGTACTGGCTCAGCATCGGGGCCGATTGCACAGGGCTGCCGGTGAACGGCACCACCAGCTGGACGTCGTTCAGCGTCGCGGTGCTGGCCTTGAAGGCGTTGACGTAGGCGGTCCAGTCGGACGATGGCCAGGGGCTGGCATTGTTCGCCGTGGCCGGTCCGATCGACAGCCGATCGGCGCTGGCGAACGAATTCGGGCTGAAGGTCTGGGCATTGCCGAGGGCGGTGTAGATCACGTCGCCGCTGAGGCCAGGAGCATAGCCGCGGGTCTGCGACGTGCCGTTCTGGAACATGACCTGGAAGGTCGCGGGCATGCCGAAGGTATTGAGGGACGAGATGTCACCCTGGTCGTAGGCCGAGCTCGACAGCGTCGCCTCGAAGAGCTGGTACGAGTAGTTGCTTGCCCGGGCGTTCGTCGGGTTGATGTCGCCGATGGCGTGGATGCCGTTGGGCAGCGTTCCGTTGCCGCCCTGCTGGATGACGACATAGACCGCACCGCTCGGAAAGGACGTCGGCAGGGCAATCGACGAGGCGGCGCTGACGCCATTGTTGATGAGCGTGGACGAACCGACCAGGTTGCCCGACGAAAATGCGAAGGCGTAGGCGTAGATGTTGTTGCCGCTGCCGCCCGCGGTCAGGTTCTGCAGCAGCGTGGGACTGAGCGCAAAGTTCATCGTCGTGGTCATCGCATCTCCTGCTGCAGGTATCGGCAGCCTAGAATGGCTGCGCGGACCCTGTCATCAGCAGGCGCGTTGCCATTGCCGCAAATGCCTTTCTCCCTGGCACAGCGCGCCAGCGCGTTCCATCATATAACTTCGGTGTCAAATGTAACGTAAGCGCTGTTTTGGGGCCACGTTGCAGTGAGCTGACGAGCTGAGCGAGTGTCCAAAGGCAAGGTCGAGGGAGTTGGAATAGTCGGACACTGGTTTGGGCAAGCCCTCGATGGGCAACCCCGGTAGCTGCATGCGGACAGTCCGACGATCGGCGCTGAGCTGCCACATCTGGGCCTGGTCATGCTCGATCGAGCATCATCTCGCTGCGCTTCATCGCCGTTCCTTCGTTGCTGGGCAGGCTCCACTTCGTGGCGAGCGAATGGATGCCGGCTGACATCGGGGAGGACGCCATGAGCGACAATCAATCGATAACGACGTGGTGGAGCAGAAAGATGGGGCGCCTGCGAGCGCATCAAAATGAAAGCCACCAACATCATCTTTGAACCGGTCTTTTGTCGGGTTCAGGAGCTGACTTGGTCAGTAGGATCTGGCAATTCACGAAAAAGGGCTGCGGCACATAAACTTGCCAATGCCTCGGCCCTGGCGATGCTCACGGGATGCGCTTCCTCGCTCGTCTGGTGATTGTCTCAGCGTCCTACATGGTCGCAGTGCTGGCCTCCCTGGCGGCCCTGGTCATGCTGTTCGGGCTGGCCTCTCTGCTGCCTGAAGCGCCCGGCTATTGGAAGCTATCCGCTGTCGTTCCAGCGGTCGTCGCGGCAGCGCCCGTCGTCGGCGCTTTCCTCATTGTGCTCGCTGTCGTGCTGTGTGTTGTGCCCATGCTGCTGCTTCTAGGACTGGCGGAAGCGCTGAGCCTGAGGTCGGCCTATGTCTACGTTGTCTCGGGCGCAGTGCTGAGTGCGGTCGTATATCTGCGACTTTCACCTCACACCATTGGTGGCCTCGACGAAACGGGAGCCTTGGAGGCCGCCATCTTCGCGCTCTCTGGCGCCTGCGCTGGTTTGATTTATTGGGCTATTGCTGGACGCAGAGCAGGAAGCTGGCGGCGGCCTGAGTGAGCGCGCCGTCGCAGTCATCAGACTGTGAAGATCCCAGCTTGACGAAGGTTGAGACGGCAGCCGACATCGTCAGGGCGTTGGGCGCGATTGCTGATTCCGTTGCCGTTGGTGACTTGTCCCCTGAGGAAGGCGAGGCCGTTGCCGCCGTCCTTGATGCCAAGCGCAAGGCGATTGAGACCACCGACGTACTGGCCCGCATTGAGGAGCGCAGACGATGACACTTGGAAGCATTAATCAACGACTGGCCCGGCTGGACGGCGGACGCAAACGGGGCACCCTGACCGTGCGCGATGTCAAGACGCTGACCGATGATCAGTTGGACGATCTGGTAGCCCAACAGCTCGACGCACGGGGCATCATCGACTACGCCGCATATTGGGCAATGCCAAGAAATGAGCGGTTGGACTGGCTAGAGGCTCACCAAGCGGATCTGGAACGCCATCCCGCAGGCCGAGCGAGACCACGAGGCTCCGCGGGCGGCATGGACCGCGGCTGGCCATGCGGGCGAACCACCCGGCGAGCAACTACCGCGACTTGAATCCGATACGTCGCGCGCCTGTCGGCGTCTTTGGCGCCAGATGGCCGAAGGCACGGCACGGGTGATTCATGGCACCGCCCCGGAGGGCTCGCCCTTTGCCAGCCTGCAGGCCATCTACGCCCATGACGGATGATTTGCTCTTGGCAGCGATCAACGCGTATCCGCTCTATGCCGGTTGGCCCGAGTACGACAGTAGGGCGGGTTAGATTGCAACCCGCACTGGGATCAAGCGCATCGCGGTTCGCCCACTCGCAAAATGGCTATCGTGCAAGGTGCGGAAGGCGAAAAGGGTTGGTCGAAAGATCAACCGATCGGACACTCGCGGCGGGATCTCGCTGCTCACCGGTGGCTGCCGAGACCCGCCCGCGGGCCCCTAACCTGATCAGGGTTGGTAATTGTCGCAATCTGCTTTCGCCGATCTCCCGAAACTGCGGCGCTACAAATAGGATTGGCTGCGGTGCGCAGGCCTCCGCCGGGCGCCGCGCGGGGAGCGCAGGTAGGCGCGGCCCGCGGAAGCTGGAGTCTTTGGTAAGGTGTGATGTCGGGCAAGACAAAGTGGAGCCGCGAGCGCGACAGGCGGCGGGCTGAGCAGCAAGGAACCGCTTCGGCTTATCGGGGCGGCCCTTCGACCAGACCGAGAACCCAGGGTGACCCCGCACCGGAGCACGCTCAGCGGATGAAGCCGGATGCACTTTGGACGTTCATGCGCGAGATGGCGCGCTGCGAGATCGAGGGCTTGCCGATGCCTCTCGTTCCTCGGGAAGTGCTCGAAAGGATCGGCGTCACGTCGCAGAGCGTCGCTCTAGGGTGGGTTCGTCGCAACAGCGCCTACGCGGCAATCAGGCAGCGGCTAACGGAACAGGGACGGCAGGCTTCCTGAGCGGTCAGGTGTCCAATCGAAGCCAGAGAGGATCAGATGGTCAGGTATGCGGTGAGGTTCACCAAAGGCCGGCCCGTCGTTATCGACGTGCACGGCAATCCAGTGCACGGCGCCGTCGTTCGGCACCTGAACTTCCCAGCCGGCCCGGTCGAGGTAGTCATGGGACGGAAATGGGGCCCAGAGCATCGGCCGTTGACGGCCGACATCGAGATCGAAGGCTCGACGCATCGAGCGATACCGGTTCGCAATTCAAGCCGGACGTAGCCCTCCACCTCGTTTCGCCGTGGGGCAGAGCGCGTCCAGGGGGCCAACCCAGCGCCGGGATACAGAAGGTGCTCCCCGTCCTTTCGTCGAGGCGATCGAATACGGCCTGACCATCACGGCACGCGACGTCTTCCGGACAGACATTGGGTGACTATAAGCCCGCTGTCAGCTCGCACCGCACTGATAACAATGAAAGAACAGGGAGCGGGTCGACGCGATCCGTTGGGGCTGCACTCTGCGTCACTGTAAAGGTTTGCAGTCAGCCCAGGAGCCGCGAGACCGGCAAGGGGGCTCCACTCGATATCACCGCGACCAGAAGGCGGCGCCCGATCTGTTGGCGGGGGCGCAGATGAGCGGCTGGGTTCGTTAAGCCCCTTCGAGTATTTGGGTCGGATTAGTTCTGGCGTTCAGCGCGCGCGAGGAGCGCTTGCGGGTCGAGCACCGCATCGAGGCGGCCGGCGTAGCCGGCGCTTGGCAGCTTCGCCAGGTGGCCATCGACGGTGACCTCGAGGGTGTCGGGCTTGCCGGTCTGCAACCTGATGCCCGGAACATCGGGAACGTGATAGCGGTCGCCGGGTTTCAGCGTCCCATCGAAACGGATTGATTGATCAGGGTCGATAACCCTGATCCAGGTGCCCGAGTTGACAGGAAACAAGCCATAGGGACTGCCCGACCCCGCCGTGATGACGATGCGCGGCGGGCCGGCGGGCTTGGGCGTCGCGGGAAACAGCCTGCCGGCGCGATCGGCGTAGACCTTTACACGTCCTGCGGGACCTTCGACTTCGACTGTCCAGCGCGCCGGCTCGCGGTCGGCGCCGAACCAGTGCGGCGCGACCAGGGTCATCCGTGCCACGGCCGAGCCGGGCCCGAGCGCGGCTCGCGCAACGGCCGCAGCGGCGAGATCGTCCAAATGGGCGCCGTCGTCGCGCTCGAGCGTAAATTCCTCTTCGCCCAGCTCGTCCCCGAGTGACATAGGGTATCGGGTGGTTGACCCCGAGACATCGTCCCACTCGCTCCAGCCGAACAAGGTTCGTCGGCTGGCGCGCCAATTGATGCGTCGGGAGCTCTCGCGGTCCTCGGATGGTGTCTCGACCAACAATTCACGTGGCGTCACGGCGACATAGGTTACAGTCGGGTGGGGCCCGGTGCGCGCCAGGACCGCCTCGAACACCGACCGCGCACGGCCCGGCGCGAACAGGCTGACCCGCTCGTGCGAGGCGGCTACGACCACAACAAGCATGAGGGCCACGGCGCCGATCGCGCCGGCAACGAGCCCTCTTGCCAGCGTCATGCCGCGGCGGATGTCACCGGCCGCTTGGCCGAGCGTTTCGGCGATCGAGCCAGTGCGGGCGCTGCCGATCGGCTCCCGCGGGTCGTAGACGTGCGGCGCGTTGCGCTGCAGCAGCCGGAACAGGCCATAGGTCATGACCGCTCCAGCCGATAGCGCGATCACTGAGCCGATGCGGCGTGGGGCGATGTCAAACAGCGTGCCCAAGGCCGCCGTGACCCAGAGGAAAGCGAAAAACACTGCGGCCGCCAGCAGGAGGTAGAAGCGGGCGCCGCCATAGCCCGCGACGAAGCGGATGCGCGCGCGGTCCTCCGGCGCCAGCCGGCGATGCAGATCGGTCACGAACGCGTCGAAGCGCGCCCGGCGATCGGCCGCGTCGGCGCTCCGCGAACTGCCGCCAAAGACGGTCACCGCGCCGCCCCAACCAAAGCGGATCTGGCACGAGGTGACCCCGACCGGCCCCTGCGCCCCCTCCACCTCGGTCGTGAGCCGGATCGCGCGAATATCAGATGGGGCCGCGTGCTGCGCGTGCTTGTCGATGCGCCAGTGAATCCCATCGCTGGCCAAGCGGATGCCTCTGTCGCGAAGGCGAAAGACCGTCGTCACTGCGCCGTCGTGGATGTCGAGATCGTAGTCCGCCGCGGGAAAACGGGCATTCGGGACCGAGGAAGTAACACCCTCCGCCTTGGAACCGCCGCTCAATGTTGCCCGATGCACTTCACTAACTGGCTTTGGTTTTGAAGAGCCGTAAACGGATAATCATGACGTGTCGTCGGCAAGTCCAAACGACCAGCCAGGGCGCACATGTACCAGCCCGTCGTATCGCCGCTGTGTTGCAAATTCCGAGAATGGTGTCGTTAGCGTCGCGATCACCTATGGATGCCTTGAAAGGTACGTCGTATTCGGCCAGCAGCCGGCGCCGGGCTGGCGCTGAGATAGTTACCGAAAGTGTTACCCAAGAATGTTATTTCTCCACTAAATATCGCTTGATGCGCATTTCGGCCGAAAAAGCGCGCCGTAGGTAGGCGAGCGTCCCTGCACTGTCAAACAACGGAACTTTCAACGGAATTTGGGGGAGACGGCGGGGCGGGGGCGCGTGCCTGGATCCTGGACCAGCTCGATGCCGAGCGCAGCCGCTGGATGCTGTGGCTGCCGGTGGCGCTGGGCCTTGGCATCGCGGTCTACTTCGAGCTGCCGAGCGAGCCCGCGCTGTGGCTGGGGCCGGTGCTGGCGGTCGCCGCCCTTGTGCTGGTGTTCTTCGCGCCGGCCGGCAGCCTCGCCCGCGCCGTGGCGATCGGCCTGGTCGCCGCGGCGGTGGGGTTCGGCCTGATCGCCTGGCGCACCGCAAGCCTTGCCGCACCGACGCTGAGCCGCCCCCTGTTCAATATGAACGTCGAAGGCCGCATCGCCGACATCCAGCGCCTGCCCGAGGGCGTGCGGGTCGTGCTCGAAGCGGTGCCGCTCAAAGGTGGCGGCGCGCCGCCACCGGAAATGACGCCGGTGCGGCTGCGTGTGTCGCTGACCAAGGGCGCGCCGCCGCTCATGGCGACGACCGCAGCCCGCGCAATTCGGCCGTCGTCTGCGAACGCTGCAACAGCGAGAAGGGCTCGCTATCGCTACGGCGATTCAGGAACCGCGTGCGGAGACGCGGCGACCCCCGAGCGGATCTTGTGCACGCTTTTAGGGAGCAACATCGGCAGTGGTGGAGCGACCTGCACCTGTGCCACGTCAGGGCGTTCCTGCGGGCACAAGGATAGGCGCGCGCCAATGGACCTCGACGCGATGGCAGCCGACTAGAATCGAGTCGGCGTTGTGCCCAATTTCCAGCCTGCGGTTTTGGCGAAGGGAGCAGGCCCCGTCGTGCTCCGGTCTGACTAGCGCCCTCAGGCCGCCCGCTCAGAGAGTCATGCGCTGGGCGGCCAACATCTCCGCTAGGGCCGTTGTGGCTCTCAGTAAGCATGCGGTGAGTACCGCGTCGTAGCTACTCGCGGCGGCGATCTGCAGCTTGCCGTTTGTATTCTTCGACGAGCGCCTTGAGGGTCTCGACGCCGAAGGGGGTAAATGCGGTGACGACGTCATCGTCGTCGAGATCACAGACGTAGAGGCGGCCATCTTCTGGCTCCAACTCGAGGGCGATCTCCTCCAGCCATGCTTCGTCTTCGCCGAGCATCTTGGCCACGCGGGCGATGGTGAAGACGTGGCTTGGGGCGGCCATCAGGCGGCCTCGGCAACGGCCCGGCAGGGCGTCCAGTTCCAGGGCAGCAGCTCGTCGAGCCGGTTGGCGGGATGCTCGGCGATGCGGGCGAGCACATCGGCCAGCCACGCCTGGGGATCGATATCGTTGAGCTTGGCGGTAACGATGAGGCTGTACAGGAAGGCGGCGCGCTGACCGCCGCGATCGGAGCCGGCGAACAGCCAGGCCTTGCGACCGAGCGCCAAGCCACGCAACGCCCGTTCGGCAGCGTTGTTGGTGAGGCAGATGCGGCCATCGTCGAGGAAGCGGGTGAAGGAGGCCCAGCGCTTGAGCATGTAGTCGATGGCGCCAGCGACGTCGCTGTGGCGCGACAGCTTGCGCCGTTCCTCGCGCATCCAGGCTTCCAGCGCCGCGACAAGCGGCGCACTCTTGTCCTGCCGAACGGCGAGCCGCTGCTCAG
>JAEZHS010000489.1 GCA_023436825.1 Pseudomonadota bacterium
GGTCATGAGCGCGCAAGATGCACGCGGTCCGGAAGACGAAGAGCTTGAGCGGGTCTGGGGGCCCGCGGTCCGGCAAGACTACGCCGTCGCGTTCAGGTTGATGCCGGCCTGGCGCATTGCGGTCAGCATGCTTTTCTTGCTGCCGTCGAGGTCGATGGCCGCTGTCGCCTCCTGCACGACGGCGACGTCGAACCCGGCTTGCCGCGCATCGATCGCCGACCAGGCGACGCAGAAGTCGAGCGCCAGGCCGCAGAACACCAGCCGCGTGAAGCCGCGAGCCTTCAGGTAGCCGTCGAGACCCGTACGCGTCATGCGGTCGTTCTCGCGAAACGCCGAGTAGGAATCGATGCCGGCGTGGAACCCTTTGCGCACGATCATCTGCGCCTTGGTGATCTCGAGGTCGGGATGGAAATCCGCGCCCGGCGTGCCTTGCACGCAATGATCCGGCCACAAGGTCTGCTGGCCGTAGGGAAACTGCGCTGTCGTGAAGGGCTCCGCGTCACGCCAGGCGCTGGCGAACGAGGCATGGCCTGCCGGGTGCCAGTCCTGCGTCAGCACGACATGGTCGTGGCGGCCGACCAGGCGGTTGACAAGCGGCACGATCGCACGCGCGCCCGGGACGGCAAGAGCGCCGCCCTCGCAGAAGTCGTTCTGCATGTCGACCACGATCAACGCCTCGTTCGGCATTACGCACGCTCCGTCACAATGGCGGTATGTCTCCGCGGCCCTGTTCCTCCTCGAAGGCGGCGGCCCAGCTATCGAGCGAGCCGTTTTCGATGGCGCCCCTGAGGCCGCGCATGATGTCCTGGTAATATTGCAGATTGTGCCACGTCAAAAGCATCGCCGCGAGAATCTCCTCGGCGCGGATCAGGTGGTGCAGGTAGGCCCGGCTGTGATGGCGGCAGGCAGGACAGCCGCAATCAGCGTCGATCGGTCGATGGTCGTCGCGGTGGCGCGCATTGCGCAGGTTGAGCTCGCCGCGGCGCGTAAAGGCCTGCGCCGTGCGGCCGCCGCGCGTCGGCATCACGCAGTCGAACATGTCGATGCCGCGTTTCACGGCGCCGACGATATCCGCCGGCCGTCCCACGCCCATCAGGTAGCGCGGCCGATCAGCAGGGAGCATTGGCGTTGTCACATCAAGAACACCGAACATGGCCGGTTGGCCTTCGCCGACGGCGAGCCCGCCCACGGCATAGCCGTCGAAGCCGATGTCGCTCAACGCCCTGACGCTCTCGGCCCGCAGATCGGGATAGACGCTGCCCTGCACGATGCCGAACAGGCCGTAGCCCGGACGGTCGATGAAGGCGCGCCTGCCGCGCTCGGCCCATTTCATCGACAGCCGCATGGAGAAGGCGGCGGCGTCCTGCTCGACCGGCCAACTCGTGCATTCGTCGAACGACATGGTGATGTCGGTGTCGAGCAGGTGCTGGATCTCGATCGAGCGCTCGGGCGTGAGGCGGTGCTCGGAGCCGTCGAACGGCGAGCGGAAGGTGACGCCGTCAGGGTCTAGCTTGCGCAACTCCTTGAGCGACATCACCTGGAAGCCGCCCGAATCGGTCAGGATGGGCCGCGGCCAGTTCATGAACTTGTGCAGGCCGCCTTGAGCGGCGACCCGCTCAGCGCCCGGGCGCAGCATCAGGTGGAAGGTGTTGCCCAACACGATCTCCGCGCCGGTCTCGGCGACCGACTGCGGCAGCATGGCCTTGACCGTTCCGCCGGTGCCGAGCGGCATGAAGGCCGGCGTTTCTACCGTGCCGTGCGCCGTGCCGATGCGGCCGCGCCGCGCGGCACCGTCCGTGCCGAGCACTTCGAAGGAAAGACTCATCGTCGCAACAAACAACAATCGCCGTAGGAATAGAAGCGGTATCGCTCGCGCACGGCGTGCGCATAGGCCGCCTTCATGCGCTCCAGGCCGGCGAAGGCGGCCACCAGCATGAACAGCGTCGATCGCGGCAGATGGAAGTTGGTCAGCAGCAGGTCGACGGCGCGGAAGCGAAAGCCCGGCACGATGAAGACGTCGGTCTCGCCGGTCCAGGCGGCGACGGCGCCGTCGTGGTCGCGTGCCACTGTTTCCAGCAGGCGCAGCGCCGTCGTGCCGATCGACACGATGCGGCCGCCGCGGGCGCGCGTTTCTGCGATGGCGCGGGCGGTGGCGGCCGGCACTTCGCCCCATTCGGCATGCATGGTGTGGGCCTCGGTGTCGTCCACGCGCACCGGTTGGAAAGTCCCGGCTCCGACATGCAGGGTGACGCTCGCCGTGGCGATGCCGGCGTCGGCGAGCGGGGCCATCAGGCCGGGCGTGAAGTGCAAACCTGCGGTCGGCGCCGCAACCGAGCCGTCGACGCGGGCGAACATGGTCTGGTAGTCGACGCGATCCTGTGCGTCTGCCACGCCGCCGCGGATGTACGGCGGCAGGGGCACCGAGCCGCCATGCTCGAGAGCGGCGAGGAAGCTCGGCCCTGTCGTGTCGAAAGCGAGAACGATCGAGCCGTCGTCGTTCTTTGTCTCGACCGTGGCGCCGAATCCCGTGAAGGCAATGCCGTCACCCGGTCGCAGTCGTTTGGTCGGCCGCGCGAAGGAGAGCCAACGGCCATTGCCCAGATCTCGGATCAGCAGCGCCTCGACGGCAACATCCTGGCGGCCGGTTATGCCGCCGCGCACGCCTTGCAGCCGCGCCGGGATCACCCTGGTGTCGTTGAAGACCAGAAGGTCGCCGCGGCTGAGCAGCGACGGCAGGTCCCGCACCGTGCGGTCGTGCAGGCCGTCGGGCGCGACATCGAGCAGGCGCGCCGCATCGCGCGGCTGGACGGGCCGCTGGGCGATGAGTTCATCGGGGAGGTCGAAGTCGAAGAGATCGACGCGCATCTGAGGCGGGTTCAATATGACGCGATAGCGGATTTCTCAACCCGGCTGGCGACGGCCCAGGACGGGGCGGCCATCGCCCGGGTGCTCTCGCCGTCCTTCCGGCTGCTCACGTTCCTGCCGGCGCTGCACACGGAGGAAGAGGATCGCTGGTTCATCGAGAACGTGATCCTGAAGGACTGCGCCGTCACGGTCGCCGAAGGAGACAATGGCATCGTCGCGTTCCTGCGCGGGACGGGGAAGACGTCCGCATGCTCTACACCCATCCGGACTCCATCGGCATGGCCGCCGGCAGCCTGTTGATCGAGGTCGCCAAACGGTCGGGCGCGGCGGCGCTGGAGCTGTGGTGCTTCCAGGCCAACACCCGTGGCCGACGATTCTACGAACGCCACGGCTTCAAGGCGATCCGGTTCACCGACGGCAGGATAACGAGGAAAAGATGCCCGACGTCCGCTATCGCTGGAGCGTGATCCCGTCTAGGCCGTGCCCACGTCCATGACGTCGGTGTCCGAATCGTCGGCCGGCGGCTGGGCATGAGGATCGACCACGGCGACGAAGCGGTACACGCCGTCGACGACGGCGCGCTTCACGCGGGCCCGCGTCTCCAGGCAATGAAGATGCGCCAGGGTCTCGCCGAAGGCGAAGACGACCTGGTTGTTGTCGAGATGGCGCGGGAAGAGCACCGGCACCATGTCCCAGCCGGTGGCGCCCTCGGCGCCGCGATGGGCGATGGCCGCCGTCATGTCGTTCAATCGCGCATCATGATGGGCCACCAGCTGGTCGAGCCTCGTATGCAGGCCGATGAACGGGAAGCCGTGGCTCGGCAGCACCAACGCACCGGCCGGCAGCCGGCGGAAGCGCGAAAAGCCGTCGAGGAACCAGGTGAGCGAATCGGCCTCGGGCTCGTTGGGCCATACCCCGACATTGGTGCTGATCTTGGGCAGCACCTGATCGCCTGCGATCAGCACGTTGAGCTCGGGACACCACAGCGAGGCGTGCTCGGGGGCGTGGCCGCGACCGACGATGACGTCCCACCGATGGCCGCCGAGCGTGATGGGATGGGCATGGATCAGGCGTTGGAAGGTAGGCGGCAAGGGCCCGACGCCCTTGGCGTAGCCGCCCTTGTGGCGATGGAACAGGGCGATGCAATCCGCAGGCACGCCGTTGCGCGCGAGATGGGCGGCGCGCAGATCCTCGTTCTCGATGAAGTCATTGCGGGCGGCGATGGCGCTCATGTACTCGCCCAGCGTCATCCACAATTGCGCTCCCCAGCGGCTGCACAGCCAACCGGCCAGGCCGACATGATCGGGATGAAGATGGGTGGCGATCACGCGCTTCACCGGCTTGCCGCCGAGCTTGTCGGCGAAGATCTTCTCCCACAGCTCGCGCGTCTCGGGCGTGTTGATGCCGGTGTCGACGATGGTCCAGCCGTCGGCGTCGTCGACCAGCCACAGGTTGATGTGGTTGAGCTGGAAGGGCAGCGGCATGCGCAGCCAGTAGATACCGGGCGCGACGTTCTTGACGGTGCCGGGCTCCGGCACGTCGCCGCAGGGGAAGCGAAGCTGCGCCAGCAGGCGCTGCGAGAGGTCTGGTGAATCGGGCATGGTCCGAAACTAGCCTCTGATCGAGCGGCCTGTCACCGCCGCGAACCGACGACCCGCCATGCGATATCCCGCCGGCAGAAGCCTTCCGGCCAGTCGATCAGGTCGACCGCACGGTACGCACGGTTGCGGGCTTCCTCGACGGTAGGCGCCATGGCTGTGACGTTCAGCACCCGGCCACCATTGGCCAGCACGCGCTTGCCGTCAGGGCCCGCCGCTCCGAACTTGGTGCCGGCGTGGAAAATCTGCACGCCCTCTACCTTTGTCGCGGCATCGAGCCCGCGGATCTCGGTGCCCTTCTGGTAGGCGTCGGGATAGCCCTTGGCCGCCATGACCACGGTCAGCGCCGATTCAGATGACCAGCGCAGGTCGAAATGTTTCAGACCGCCGTCCGCGCAGGCGATCAGCGCCGGCAGGATGTCGGACTTCAGCCGCATCATCAGCACCTGGCACTCGGGATCGCCGAAGCGGCAGTTGTACTCGAAGAGCTTGGGTCCCTGCGCGGTGATCATCATTCCGGCGTAGAGCACGCCCTTGAACGGCATGCCGTCCGCGGCCATGGCACGCGCCGTGGGCAGGATGATCTCGTCCATCGTGCGCTTTTGCATCGCCGCATCGAAGATCGGCGCCGGCGAATAGGCGCCCATGCCGCCGGTGTTGGGGCCCTTGTCGTCGTCGAAGGCGCGCTTATGGTCCTGGGCGCCGATCAGCGGCAGGACATGCTCGCCGTCGCTCAGCGCAAAGAAGCTCATCTCCTCGCCGACCAAAAACTCTTCGATCACCACCGAGGCGCCGGCCGCGCCGAAGCGGTTGCCTGACAGCATGTCGCGCGCCGCCTCGATCGCCTGCTCGACCGTCTCTGCCACCACCACGCCCTTGCCGGCGGCGAGCCCGTCGGCCTTGACGACGATCGGCGCGCCCTGCGCCGTGATGTAGGCCGCAGCCTTGTCGGCCTCGGTGAAGCGCTCGTAGGCGCCAGTCGGGATGTTGTGGCGCTTGCACAGCTCCTTGGTGAAGCCCTTGGAGCTTTCGAGCTGGGCCGCCTTCTGCGATGGACCGAACACTTTTATGCCGGCTTCGGCCAGCCGATCGGCCAAGCCCAGCGACAGCGGCACCTCGGGTCCGACCACGACGAAATCGATCTTTTCGCGCTTGGCCAGAGCCACCTGGCCCGCGATGTCCTCGGCGGCGACGTCGACGCACTCAGCTACCTGCGCGATGCCGGCATTTCCGGGGGCGCAGTAGAGCTTTGTGCACAGGGGAGAGGCGGAGATGGCCCAGCAGAGCGAATGTTCGCGGCCACCGCCGCCGACGACCAGAATCCGCATGTCCACAACCCCTTGAAATCACGCCCTGTTCTGCCAATATGACCATTGGTCATGACCATGGTCACATCACGGGTTCCGCCATGACAAAAACCATGAAAGCCTCGGAGTGCAAAGCGAAGTTTTTGGGTGTACTCGACGAAGTCGCGGCCAAGCATGAACGCGTGATCGTCACCAAGAACGGCAAGCCGGTGGCGGAAATCGTTCCATTCATTGAAAGACCGAAATCGATTCGCGGCGCTCTTAAGGGATCGGTCACGATCCTGAGCGATCTGGACGAACCGCTCGATGTCGAATGGGAAGCGCTCAAGGAATGAGCGTCCTATTGGATACCAATGCCCTGATCTGGCTACTCGATGACAATGTGGAGTTGGGAAAGCGGGCAACAGAAGAGATCGATCAGGCGTTGAGCACGAGCCGTCTGCTGACGTCAGCTGCTTCCTTCTGGGAAGTCGCAATGCTTGTGGCCAAGAACCGCATCCTGTTAGACCGTCCCGTTCCTAGATGGCGCTTCGATGCATTGCGGTTAGGGATCGAGGAAGTGCCGCTCGATGGCGAGTTGGTTGTCGACTCGGTTGCGCTAGCCGATCTCCATGCAGACCCGGCTGACCGCTTCATCGTCGCAACGGCGCTGAGGATGCAGGCCACACTTGTCACGTCCGATGCACGGCTGCTTGCTTGGAAAGGCCGCCTCGCTCGCCTCGACGCGCGGGTATAGCCTACCGCCATGGAATCGACGGCACCCGAGCAGGTCAGCAGCAACGTCCCGGAATTCACCGTTTCCGAGCTTTCGTTTGCCCTGAAGCGCGAGATCGAGACGGCGTTTCCGCGCGTGCGCGTGCGCGGCGAGATCAGCCAGCCGTCGTTCCCGCGCTCGGGCCATTGCTATTTCCGGCTGAAGGACGAGAACGCCGTGATCGACGGCGTGTGCTGGAAGGGCACGATCCCGCGGCTCGGCATCCGGATCGAGGAGGGGCTGGAGGTCATCGCCACCGGCCGACTCACGACCTATGCCGGCTCGTCGCGCTACCAGATCATCGTCGACCGCCTTGAACTCGCGGGCGAAGGCGCGCTGCTGAAGCTCCTGGAGGACCGGCGCAAGAAGCTCGCGGCCGAAGGGCTGTTCGACACCGATCGCAAGCGGGCATTGCCGTTCCTGCCCGAGGTCGTGGGCGTCGTGACCTCGCCGTCCGGGGCGGTGATCCGCGACATCCTGCATCGGATTTCCGACCGCTTCCCGCGCCGCGTGCTGGTGTGGCCGGTGGCGGTGCAGGGCGACAAGGCGGCGGGCGAGATCGCCAGGGCCATCGCCGGCTTCAACCGCCTGCCCGAGGAAGGACCGGTGCCGCGGCCCGACGTTCTGATCGTGGCGCGTGGCGGCGGCAGCCTGGAAGATCTGTGGGCGTTCAACGAGGAGATCGTGGTGCGCGCCGCGGCGGCCTCGACCATCCCGCTGATCTCCGCCGTCGGCCACGAGACCGACACGACGCTGATCGACTTCGCCTCGGACCGCCGTGCACCGACGCCGACCGCGGCAGCCGAGATGGCCGTGCCGGTGCGGGCCGACCTCGTGGCCCAGACGCTCGATTTCGGCACGCGCACCATCGCCTGCATGACCCGCATGCTGCGCGAGGCAACGCTCGCCGTGACCGGTCTGGCGCGTGGCCTGGGCGATCCGCTGCGCCTGATCGAAGAGCGCCAGCAGCGGCTGGACGTCAGCGGCGAGCGGCTGGCGCTGGCGACGCGCGGCCTGGTCGAACGTCGCGGTCACGCGCTGGCGGCGGCGCGGCTGGTGAGTCCTGTCGCGGTGCTGGTCGCCAAGCAGCAAGCGCTCAGCGCCGAGGCGCGCGTACTCGAGGGCGCGATGAAGCGCTATGTCAGCGATACGCGTCAGAAGATGGAACGTGGCGCGGATCGCATCGAGCAGTACGCGGACAGATTGCGTCGTTGTGCGACGGAAGTGCTGGAGCGCGGCCATCGCCAGGTCGAGCAGCTCGGCAAGCTTCTGGAGAGCTATTCCTTCCATTCGGTGCTGCAGCGCGGATTCGCCCTGGTGCGCGACCAGGACGGCCATCCGGTGCTGACGGCCGCCGACACGCGTGCCGGCGATACGCTCAGCATCGAGTTCGCCGACGGCAAGATCGGCGCCCGCGTGACCGACGGCGCGGGAACGGCGCCGCGTCCGGCGGCTCCGCCGCGCCGCCGCGACGGCGGCAGCGGCAATCAGGGTTCGTTGTTGTGACGCACCTGCATTGATGAAGTTAAAATTGTCATCCCGAGCGTAGCGAGGGATCTTTACTGATCCGGAAAGGTCCCTCGGGCCCCGCCCTCGGGATGACAGTCATGTTGGGGGAAGCATTATGAGCAATGAGCCGCTGTCGGCCGAGACCATCAAGAATTTCATGTATGCGAGCACGGCCACCGTCTCGATGCAGATGTTGAAGCGTGGCTTTCGCAACACCGCGATCAGCGGCGTACGGCCGGTCAATCCCAAGGCGGTCCGGCTGGTCGGGCCGGCTTACACGCTGCGCTACATTCCCGGCCGCGAGGACCTCGACAAGCCGCCAACGCCCAACGATCCGCCGTCGGCCCAGCGCCAGGCGATCGAGGAGACCCCGGCCGGCTGTGTGCTGGTGATCGGCACCGAAGGCAACACGCGCTCGGGCACGATCGGCGACATCCTGGCGCTGAGGTTGAAGGTGCGCGGCGTGGCGGGTGTGCTGAGCGACGGCGCCATGCGCGATACGCCGGTGATCTCGAAGATCGACGATTTCCCGGTGTACTGCGCGGGCGCTGCGGCGCCGCCCAGCATGAATCACCTCCATCCCGTCGAGGTGCAGGCGCCGGTCGGCATCCGCGGCGTGCCGGTCTATCCGGGCGACGTCATCGTGGCCGACGAGGACGGCGCCATCTGCGTTCCGCGCCATCTCGCCGATGAAGTGGCGCGCGATTCCTTCGAGCAGGAACGGCTCGAGAAGTTCGTCGCCATCCGCGTCGCCCAGGGCACCCCGATCACCGGCACCTATCCGCCCAACGACGAGACCAAGAAGCTCTATCAGGCCTGGATCAAGGCGGGCGAGCCGCCGAACGGGTGAGGAGATGGACGACGGAACGACCTCATCTCCTCCTCCGTCTTACGGGGAGGGTAGGGAGGGGGCGATGCTAGGAGAGACTCCCGTACGGCTTGGTGATCAGTTCGAGCAAATGGCCGTTGGGGTCCTCGAAATAGACGCCGCGACCGCCCCAGTGATGGTTGATCTCGCCGGGACCGCTCTTGTCGTGGTCGGCGAAGTAGGCGACGCCCGCCTTCTTCAGGCGCGCGAACGAGGCGTCGAACTCCTGGTCTTCGACAAGGAAAGCGTAGTGCTGGGTGCGCACGTCCTTGGAATCGACGAAGTCGAGCGTGACGCCGTTGCTGGTCTGCACGGGCCGGAAGGGACCCCATTGCGCCTCGGGCTTGACGCCCAGGATGCCGGCGAGGAACTCAGCCGACGCATCCTTGTCCCTGGCCGGGATGATGATGTGGTTGAGGGCTGCCATGATGCACTCCGTTGCTGCGTTGGAACATTGGTTCCACCGCAGCGGAGTTCAATCGCCGTCAGGAGGCGGCAGCGTCGGGCAGGGCGCGGCGTTTCAGGGGCTGCCAGGCACCGCGGGGGATCGGCTGCAGGGCCGCCAGGAATTGCGCGGCACAACGTTCCCAGGTGAAGCTCTCGGCATGGCGGCGGCAGTCCGCGGGCTCGCGGTCGATCGCCGCCACGCAGGCCTTGCGCAGATCCTCGTCGAGTGCACCCACTTTCGGATCGGTAACTACGTCGAGCGGACCCGGCACGGGATAGCCGGCAACCGGTACGCCCGAGGCCAGCGCCTCGACCATGACCAGGCCGAACGTGTCGGTGCGGCTGGGGAAGACGAAGCAGTCGGACTCGGCGTAGCGCAACGACAGCTCTGCCGTGTCGACCGAACCGAAGAAGCGCGCATCCTTGTAGCGGCGCTTGAGATCCTGAAGCTGCGGGCCGCCGCCGACCACCCATTTGGTTCCGGGAAGGTCGAGATCGAGGAAGGCCTTGATGTTCTTTTCGATGGCGACCCGGCCGGCGTAGAGCCAGATCGGCCGGGCGTCGCCGGTCTGGGTGCGCGGTCGGGGATGGAACGCCGCTATGTCGACGCCGCGCGACCACGGCACCAGGTTCTTGAAGCCGCGCTGCGCGAGGTCGTCGCGGATCGACTGCGCCACAACCAGTATCCCGGCCGAGGGCGCATGGAAGCGGCGCATGAAGGCGTAGCTCCAGGACAACGGCAGGCGGATGCGGGCGTGGACGTACTCGGGAAAGCGCGTGTGGTAGGCGGTGGTGAAAGGGATGCCGCGGCCCAGGCAGAAATTGCGTGCCGCCCAGCCCAGCGGGCCCTCGGTCACGAGATGGATGGCGTCGGGCGCGTAGAGCTTCAGCATGTGCGCCAGCCGTCCGCCGGGGAACAGCGACAGCCGGATCTCGGGATAGCTCGGGCAGGGCAGGGTGCGGAAGCGGTCGGGCCCGAACACTTCCACCTCGTGACCGTCGGTCCGCAGGAGCTGGGCCACCGTCTCGATGGTGCGCACCACGCCGTTGATCTGCGGCCGCCAGGCGTCGGAGACGATGGCGATGCGCAATCCGGCTACTCCGCCGCCAAACGGACCGGCGCCAGGCGCGGCAGCGTGGCGTCCCGGCGCGCGACTTCCTCGGCCCAGCGCACGATGCGCAGGCGGCCATCGAAGTCCTCGACCAGCGCGGTGCAGCTTTCGACCCAGTCGCCGTCGTTGCAGTAGAGGATGCCCTCGATGGTGCGGATCTCGGCATGGTGGATGTGGCCGCACACCACGCCGTCGACGCCGCGGCGGCGTGCTTCGCTGGCGACGGCGTGCTCGTAGTTGTCGATGAACTGGACGGCGTTCTTGACCTTGTGCTTCAGGTAGGCCGACAGCGACCAGTAGGGCAGGCCGAGCTTGCGACGGGCCCAGTTGAACGTGGTGTTGATGCGCAAGGCCGCGCTGTAGGCCCAGTCCCCCAGGATGGCGAGCCAGCGGGCATAACGCACGATGCCGTCGAACTGGTCGCCGTGGATGATCAGCAGCTTGCGACCGTCCGGCTGGGTGTGGATCGCCTCTTCCTCGACCTTCACGTCGCCGAAGGTGAGCTGGCAGTACTGCCGTGCCGCCTCATCGTGATTGCCGGGGATGTAGATCACGTTGGTGCCCTTGCGCGCCTTGCGCATGATCTTCTGCACCACGTCGTTGTGGGCCTGCGGCCAGTACCACCAGCGCTTCAGGCGCCAGCCGTCGACGATGTCGCCGACCAGGTATAGCGTCTCGCTCTCGTTCCTTTTCAGGAAGTCGAGGAGCAATTCGGCTTGGCAACCGCGCGTACCGAGATGGATATCGGACAGGAAGATCGCGCGATGGCGGGCAGGTTGGTTACGCTCGATCACGGTCATGTGGATAAGACTCGACCGGCACAAAATATGTTGGGCGCGATTGCGCGGGACGCAGGGGATTGTGTATGTCGGCGATTGCGTGGCTGTGAATCGATTGTGACGCTTCAATGAACCTCGTTGCTCCCAAAGCCGTGTTGTTGATCGTCAATCCGACGGCCGGACGGCGTCGGCACGGGCTGGTCGAGGCCGTTGCCGCCCGCGTACGCGCGGAAGGCTGGACGGTCGATGTCGTGGAGACGGCGGCCGC
>JAEZHS010000496.1 GCA_023436825.1 Pseudomonadota bacterium
GTGGGCTCGGAGATTTTTATAAGAGACAGCTTCCAGCTCGCTCATTATGATAAGCGAGCTGGAAGCTCGCGGTCCGGAAGAGGAGGAGCTACTTGATCGTCACCTGATGCGTGACCTTCTCGCCGTCGGTCACGGTGAGCTCCTTGAAGCCGAGCAGCTTCAGGAGGTCGAAGAACGTCGCGTCCTCGGCCACCGTGCGCTCCTGGAAGAACGGCGACAGCCGCGACATGGTCGTCATGTTGGCGAGCAGCGCGCGCATGCGATAGACGGTGTTGAGCTCGCCCTGCTGCATGCCGACGACGATCATCTTGTCGGCCTTCTCACCCTTGGCGAACACCGCGTAGGGCACGCGATAGGCCGACTGGATCGTGCCCTGCGAGACCACGGTGGTGAACTGGATGCGCTGGGCGCGCTCGACGCCGGCGATGGTCTGGAGCTGCGATTCGAACACCTCGGTCGAGGTCGGCTTGGGATAGTAGTAGCCGATGTAGCGATCGTCGGTCGCAGCCTTGGGCGCGGCAGCCGCGGCCGGCTTGGCCGCCTGCTGGGCGAGCGCCGGCAGCGCGATGGCGGTGAGGGCGACGGCCATCGAGGCCGCGACAGTCTTCATCATTGGGTTTTCTCCCCGGGGGTACTTGGGACCGGAACGACTAGAACAACGTATAGCCGCCATCGATGACAAAGTCGCGCCCCGTCGTATAGCCGGTGGCGCCACTCGCCAGGTAGACGGCGATCGGTCCGAAATCGGCGCCGACGCCCCAGCGCCGCTCGGGAATGCGCGGCATCACGTTGCCGGCAAATTTCTCGTTGCCGAAGGCGTTGGCCGTCATCTCGGTCTCGATCCAGCCCGGCAGGATCGAGTTGACCGTGATCTTGTAGCGCGCCAGCTCGACGGCGAGCGCCCGCACCATGGCGCAGACGCCGCCTTTGCTCGCGCCATAGTGGCTGGACCGCGCCGCACCCTCGATGGCGGCCGTGCTGGCCATCGCCACCAGCGAGCCGCCTTTGCCGCGCTCGACCATGTGCCTGGCGGCGGTCTGGAAGGTGAAGAACACGCCGTCGAGGTTGACTCGCATGACGCGCCGCCACTCCTCGTAGTCCATCTCCAGGATCGAGCCCTTGCCGCGGCCCGAGACGCCCGAGTTGGCGACGCAGTTGTCGACATGGCCCATCACCTTCAGCGTCTCGGCGAAGCCCGCCTCGACCTGGGCCTGATCGCCGACATCGACGATCTGGGTATGAACCTTGCGGCCGTGGCGCTTGAGCTTCTCGGCGGCGTCGGCGTTCTTCTTGGGGTTGGTGCCCCAGATGCAGACGTCGGCACCGGCCTCGGCAAGTGCATCGGCCATGCCGAAACCGATGCCGCCATTGCCGCCGGTGATCAGCGACACCTTGCCCGTCAGATCGAAGCCCTTGTAGGCCATACGACGTCCCCCTCTGTCGGTCTCGTCATCTCATGTTCCTCTCCCCCGTGGGGGAGAGGAACATGAGGAGGAGGATGAACACGAAACGCCGGATCAGTTCAACTTGTCGGTTTCGACCAGCACAATCTCGGCGTCCTCGACGGCCTTGAGCTCGATCTCCGGCACGTCGATCACGGCGACGCCATCTCGCGCCTTGGCGATCACCGGCGAGCCGTCGGCTCCGCGCACCTCGATCTTGCCCTTGGCCGGCACGAGGTAGGCGGGCTTGCCGTCGAGCTTCTGGCGGATCGTCTGGCCCGCCTTCAGGGTGCCGGCATAGAGCGCGCCGTCGGCATAGAGTGGGATCGCCCCCTCATGCCCGCGGCCCGAGGCCAGCGGCACCAGCTTGCCGTCACGGCCATCGGCCGGGAACTGCACGGTCTCCCAGCGCGCCGGCACGCCTTCCTTGTTGGGCAGGATCCAGATCTGGAACAGCTCCGTCTCCGCCTGCTCCATGTTGTACTCGGCGTGCTGGATGCCTTGGCCCGCGCTCATGACCTGGATCTGGCCCGCCTCGGTGCGGCCCTGGTTGCCCAGGTGATCCTGGTGGGTGATCGCGCCTTTGATGACGTAGGTCACGATCTCCATGTCGCGATGGGGATGCGGCGGGAAGCCGGACTGCGGCGCGATGCGGTCATTGTTCCACACGCGCAGCGCACCCCAGTGCACGCGCTCGGGATTGCGGTATTCGGCGAAGCTGAAATGGAAGTTGGCGTTGAGCCAGCCGTGGTCCGACTTGCCGAGTTTCTCGAAGGGTCTGAGTTCGATCATTGGTTGATACCTCTTGCCGCCAAGATGGCCTGTGCGGGCAAGGGATCAAGTTTCTGGTTGGTGACCGCAGGTTGGCGTTGCTCAGGGCGGCGTCAAGTCGGCCTTTTCCCAGCCTTTGTCGGGATTGAAGGCGACAATCGACGCTGCAAGCTCAGCCGTGTTGGGCCCGAGGTCGCGCTGATAGACGACGCCGTCGGGTCCCATGATGAAGCTCATGATGCCGCTCTCGCCGTAGCGTACCGGCCAGGCGACGGCGCCAAAGCCACCGATCATGCGGCCCCTGATGATGTATTCACGCGCGCCGCCCGGCGCCGCCGGCCCTTGGGCGTAGAGCAGGCGGAAGTTGTAGCCGTAGTGGTCGCCCGGAAATTTGCCGTCGGGCTGGGAGTGCGCGACCTGCGCGCCGAGCGGGCTTTTGGGTTCGCCCGGCGCGGTGGGCCAATAGAGCCCGTCCTTCTTGCCGGGCGAGCTCAACAGGCGGCGCGCATAGGCCGTGCCGCCGGTCTTCATCGGATCCAGCACCGCGTAGTCGCGCTCGGCGTCGCCGATCGCCAGCAGCGTCTGGATGGTGCCGAACTCGTTGCGGCCGAGCTCGCGGGCGAGCATCTCGTCGAAGCCGGCGATGGAATCGAAGCGCCACGCCGTGCCGTCCTTGACGATGGGCATGGGCAGCGTCCAGCCGGTCTTGCCGACCTCGACGATCGCCTTGGTCCCGTTGCTGGCCGGATCGATCGTGACCGCGTGCTGCTTGTCCCATTGGGAAAAGTAGGCGGCGAGGTCGCGCTTGAAGCCGTTGCTCTGCAGCGGCGTCAGCGCGTCCCATGGGGAGCCCAGTATCGCTTTCAGCGCTTTGCCGTCGCCGCGCCTAGCCGCATCGTTCAAGGCATCGGCCGCCGCTTCGGGCGTCGCGAAGCTCTGCTGCTTGCCAATCGAGGGCGGCTGTTGCGCCATCGCATCGACGGCCAGCATCAACATCGCGAAGGCAGCCAGCAGGCCGCGCCGAAGCATGCTGCTCATCGCCGGCCTCCATGCCCGCCACCATGTCCGCCGCCGCCATGCCCGCCCCCACGGGAGCCATGGTTGGCATAGGAGCGACCGCGCTGGGCCTCGTGTTGAACCTGATGCCCGTGATCGGCGCCGTGGAAGGCATTGCGGTGCTGATCCGAGTGGCCATCGCCGCCGCGGCCGTCATGTCCGCGACCTGCATCGCCGCCGCGGCCGTCATTGCCACGACCTGCGTCGCCTCCGCGCCGGTCATTGCCGCGGCCGCCATCACCGCCGCGCCCGTCATTGCCGCGACCTGCCTCGCCGCCGCGGCCGTCATGGCCGCGATCTCCATCACGGCCACGCCCGTCATCGCCGCGATCGCCGTCGTGACCGCGGTAGCCGTTGCGTCCGTCTGCGTTGCCATGATGCTGGTCGTATCTGTCGCGGCTGCCGCGGTCGCGATAAGGCACGCCATGACGA
>JAEZHS010000644.1 GCA_023436825.1 Pseudomonadota bacterium
GACCGCGGGCCTCCAGGCCCGCTCATGGTCTTTGGGGCCGCAAGCTTCCACGCCGAATCGGCCTTCGGCCGATTCGGCTCCCTACGCTCATGACCATGAGCGCGCAGGATGCGCGCGGTCCGGAAGACATGACCATGAGCGGGCCTGGAGTCCCACCCCTCCATCCGGGCATGGACCGGGACCTTGATATGCAGCAAAGCTGCCGCCAATCCGGCTATGGTAGCGGGTACGCGGGCCTGTCTCATCACGGGTGAGCTCCAGCGCGGCATGTCCTGTCACCTGGATCCAGGCCGAAGGAGTGCTCGACATGGCAAAGTCCACCAAGCCCTGGTTGATCGTCGTTGCGCTCGTGGTCATTGCCGGCCTCGGCTACTACGCGTGGCAGACCTTCAGGAACCCCGGGCTGCCCGAAGGCTTCGCCAGCGGCAACGGGCGGATCGAGGCGACCGAGATCGACATTGCCGCCAAGATCCCCGGGCGAGTCGGCGAGATCCTCGTCCGTGAAGGCGACTTCGTCACGGCCGGGCAAGTGCTCGCGCGCATGAACACCGACCAGCTGGAGGCAAAGCGCCGCCAGGCCCAGGCCGAGTTGCAGCGCGCCATCATCGGGGTCGACACCGCGAAGAGTCAGGTGGTCCAGCGCGAGGCTGAACGAAAGGCGGCCGTCGCCGTCGTCGCGCAGCGGGAAGCCGAGCTCGACGCCGCGAACCGGCGACTGGAGCGCTCGCAGCAGCTGGTCAAGACCAATACCGTGTCGCAACAAGTGCTCGACGACGATCGCGCGCACGCCCAGGGCGCCGCGGCGGCGGTGAACGCGGCCAAGGCGCAGCTCGCCGCCGCCGATGCCGCCATCAATGCGGCGAAGGCCCAGGTCATCGACTCCGAGGCGGCGGTCGATGCGGCGCGGGCGGCGATCGAAACCATTGCGGCGGACATCAACGACAGCACACTCACCTCGCCGCGCGACGGGCGCGTGCAGTTCCGCGTCGCCCAGCCCGGCGAAGTCCTCGCCGCCGGCGGACGCGTGCTCAACATGGTCGATCTCAGCGACGTCTACATGACCTTCTTCCTGCCGACCGCCGAGGCCGGACGGGTCGCGATCGGCAGCGACGTGCGCCTTGTGCTCGACGCCTGGCCGCAGGCCGTGATCCCGGCCAAGGCTACGTTCGTGGCCAACGTTGCCCAGTTCACGCCCAAGGCGGTCGAAACGGCGGAGGAACGTCAGAAACTCATGTTCCGCGTCAAGGCGCACATTCCGGAGGAGTTGCTGCGCAAATACATCGAGCAGGTCAAGACGGGCCTTCCCGGCGTGGCCTATGTCCGGCTCGACCCCAACGTCGAATGGCCGCCGCGGCTGAGCCAGGTCATCGGCCCATGACGGCGCCCCCGGTGGTGCGCCTCGACAAGGTGGGCCTCTCCTACGGCGGCACACGAGCCCTCGACGCGATCACGCTGGATATCGACGCCGGCCGCATGGTCGGCCTCATCGGACCCGATGGTGTCGGCAAGTCGAGCCTGCTGTCGCTGATCGCCGGCGCCCGCGTGATCCAGGAGGGCCGTGTCGAGGTGCTGGGCGGTGACATGGCCGGCGCCCAGCATCGCAGGCTGGTCTGTCCGCGCATCGCCTACATGCCGCAAGGCCTCGGCAAGAACCTCTATCCGACCTTGTCGGTGTTCGAGAATGTCGATTTCTTCGGCCGGCTGTTCGGCCATGAGCGACGCGAGCGCGAACGGCGAATTGCCGGACTGCTGGCCAGCACCGACCTCGGCCGCTTTGCCGATCGGCCGGCGGGAAAACTGTCCGGCGGCATGAAGCAGAAGCTCAGCCTGTGCTGCGCCCTGATCCACGATCCGGATCTGCTGATCCTGGACGAGCCGACCACGGGCGTCGATCCCCTGTCGCGCCGCCAGTTTTGGGAGCTGATCGACCAGATCCGGCGCGAGCGCGCCGGCATGAGCGTGATGGTCGCCACCGCCTACATGGAGGAGGCCGCCCGCTTCGAATGGCTGATGGCGATGGACGCCGGCCACGTCCTCGCCACCGGCACTCCGGCCGACCTGCTGCAGCGGGCCGGCGCCTCGACGCTCGACGATGCTTTTGTCGCACTTCTGCCCGAAGCGAAGCGCAGCGGACACCGGGCGGTCGTGATTCCGCCGCGCTCGCCCGGCGCCGCCGACGAAATCGCCATCGAGGCCGAGCACCTCACCATGCGCTTCGGCGACTTCACGGCCGTGGACGACGTCAGCTTCCGCATCAGTCGCGGCGAGATCTTCGGTTTCCTCGGATCGAATGGCTGCGGCAAGACCACCACCATGAAGATGCTGACCGGGCTCCTGCCGGCGAGCGAAGGCGTCGCCCGGCTGTTCGGCAGGGAAGTCGACGCCAACGACATGGAGGTGCGGCGGCGCGTCGGCTACATGTCGCAGGCTTTCTCGCTCTACGGCGAGCTGACCGTGCGGCAGAACTTCGATCTGCACGCGCGCCTGTTCAGCCTGGCTCCCGACACCATTGCCGGCCGCATCGAGGAGATGGCGAGGCGCTTCGACCTCGTGGCCGTCATGGACGCGCTGCCCGATGCCCTGCCGCTCGGCATGCGCCAGCGCCTGTCGCTGGCCGTCGCCATGATCCATTCGCCCGAGATCCTGATCCTCGACGAGCCGACGTCCGGCGTCGATCCGGTGGCGCGCGACGGCTTCTGGCAGATCCTGTCGGACCTCTCGCGCAAGGACGGTGTGACGATCTTCGTCTCCACCCACTTCATGAACGAGGCCGAGCGCTGCGACCGCATTTCCCTGATGCATGCCGGCAAGGTCCTGATCAGCGACACGCCCGCCGCCATCGTCAGGAAACGGGCCGCGGCCAGCCTCGACGACGCCTTCGTGGCCTATCTCGAGGAAGCGGCGGGAGGGATGGAGCCCGCGCCGGCGACCGCCGCCGAGACGCCGGCGCCCGAGCCGGCTGTGGAACGGCCGACGCAGACGAGCTTCTTCAATTTGAGGAGGATGCTGGCCTATGCCCGCCTGGAGTCTCTCGAGCTGCGGCGGGACCCGATCCGTCTGACACTGGCCCTGGTCGGCACCGTCATCCTGATGTTCGTCATCGGCTACGGCGTCAATCTCGACGTCGAGAACCTCTCGTTTGCCGTCCTCGATCGCGACAACACCGCGGCCAGCCGCGACTACGCCCTGCAGATCTCCGGATCGCGCTACTTCACGGAAAAGCCGCCGATCGCCAGCTACGACGAGCTCGACCGGCGCATGCGCAGCGGCGAGCTCAGCCTCGCCATTGAGATACCGCCTGGCTTCGCGCGCGACATCGCTCGCGGCCGGCGCGTCGAAGTCGGCGCCTGGATCGACGGAGCCATGCCCAGCCGGGCGGAGACCGTGCGCGGCTACGTGCAGGGCATGCACGCGCAATGGCTGTCGGAAAAGGCCCGCCAGCTCTACGGCAACGCCGCCGCGGCCGGCGATTTCCAGCTGGTAGTCCGATACCGCTACAATCCCACCGTCGAGAGCCTCGTGGCCATGGTGCCCGCAGTGATCCCGCTGCTGCTGATGATGATCCCGTCGATGCTCACCGCGCTCAGCATCGTGCGCGAAAAGGAGCTCGGCTCGATCATCAACTTCTACGTGACGCCGGTCACGCGCAGCGAATTCCTGCTGGGCAAGCAGTTGCCCTACGTCCTGCTCGCCATGCTGAACTTCGTGCTGTTGACGGGCTTCGCCGTCTTCGTCTTCGGGGTCCCTTTCACCGGCAGCTTCGTCACCTTCGCCGCGGCGGCGCTGCTCTATGTCGTCATCACGACAGGCATGGGCCTGGTGGTCTCGACCTTCATGAAGAGCCAGATCGCGGCGATCTTCGGCACGGCGCTGCTCACGCTCATACCGGCGGTGCAGTATTCCGGAATGATCGATCCGGTTTCCTCGCTTCAGGGCGCCGGCGCCTTCATCGGGCAGATCTATCCCGCCACCTACTTCATGACGATCGCGCGCGGCACCTTCTCCAAGGCGCTCGATTTCCAGGACCTGCAGGGCGCTTTCCTGCCGCTGATCATCGCCATTCCCGTCCTGCTGGGCCTTGGCGTCGGCCTGCTCCGAAAGCAGGAGGCCTGACCGTGCGGCTCGCCAATATTCTGCAGCTCGGCATCAAGGAACTGCGCGGCGTGGGGCGCGATCCCATGCTGCTCCTGCTGATCGTCTACGCCTTCACGATCTCGATCTACACGGCTTCGCGCGCCCTGCCCGAGACCTTGAGCCGTGCGGTCGTCTCGATCGTCGACGAGGACCGCTCGCCGGTGGCGTCGCGCATCATCAGCGCCTTCTACCCGCCCTATTTCCTGCCGCCGCAGCTCATCTCCCACGCCGAGATGGACGGTCGCATGGATGCCGGCATCGACACTTTCGCCCTGAACATTCCGCCGAACTTCCAGCGCGACCTGCTGGCCGGAAGATCGCCCGAAATACAGCTCAACGTCGACGCCACCCGCATCTCGCAGGCATTCACCGGCGCCGGCTACATCCAGTCGATCGTTTCCGGCGAGGTGAGCGCGTTCCTGCAGCGCTATCGCGGCGCGGCGGCGGTGCCCGTGGACCTCACCTTGCGCGCCCGCTTCAACCAGCAGCTCAACAAGAGCTGGTTCGGCTCGGTAAACAACGTCATTTCGATGATCACCATGCTGTCGATCATCCTGACCGGCACCGCCCTGATTCGCGAACGCGAGCACGGCACCGTCGAGCATCTGCTGGTCATGCCGGTGACGCCCACCGAGATCATGCTGAGCAAGATCTGGTCGATGGGTCTCATCGTCCTGGTCGCGTCGTCGTTTTCGCTTGTCGTCGTCGTGCAGGGGCTGCTCGCCGTGCCGATCGAAGGATCGATACCGCTGTTCATCGCAGGAACCGCCCTGCAGCTCGTGGCGACGACCTGCATGGGCATCTTCCTGGCGACGGTCGCGGGCTCGATGCCTCAATTCGGCATGCTGCTGATGCTGGTGCTGCTGCCGCTGCAGATCCTGTCAGGGGCCACGACCCCGCGCGAGAGCATGCCGCAGATCATCCAGGACATCATGCTGGCGGCGCCCAACACGCACTTCGTGATCCTGGCGCAAGCCATCCTGTTCCGCGGCGCCGGGCTCGACGTCGTCTGGCCGCAGTTCGCCGCCTTGCTGCTGATCGGGGCGGTCCTGTTCTACTTCTCGTTGCGGCGCTTCAGGAAGTTCCTGCGCTAGTAGCTCGTCACCGAGGTGCCTCTCGGCTTTGCCGAAGGGGGTGCATGCACTGCAGGCACCTCGCTCTCAATTTTTGCATTTTCTGCCATTTTTTGCATGCCAGCCGGACGCCCGCTAAACCATTGAATCCACGCCGCTTCTTGTAGCGGCCCCCAAAAGTGAGACAGGGAAAATGCGGGCAGTTTCTCGTAAGAGAGGGACTGCATGACAAAGAAGTATCGCTATCTGTCGGAGGCGGAGAAACGGGCAGCGGTTGGCCGTGTGGCCAGCGGGGAAGCGGTTTCGACGGTTGCCCGGTCGATCGGGGTGAACCGCAATCGACTGTATGAGTGGACGCGCCAGTACCAGCGGGGTGGCG
>JAEZHS010000663.1 GCA_023436825.1 Pseudomonadota bacterium
CATCCGGTCCGCTCTCGGGATGCGCCAGAAGGGCGGCCTTGCGCACCAGGCCGGTCGCCTCGACACGCAGGGTGACGATCTGCACCGGATCGCCGTCGGCGGCAAAGCCGTAGCGCTGGCGATGCACATCGGCGAAGCCTGCCGCCAACGCCTGCAAGGTCACCTTGGAGACGGGGCCGTCGGGCACGGCGACGCTCAGCTCATAGTTCTGGCCGTGATAGCGCATGTCGACGGTGCGCGTGATGTGCCGGTCGGCGGAGGCGATGCCTTCCTGCTCGAACCAGCGCTCGGCGCGCTCGGCCAGGGCGGCGAAACCCTCGGCGACCTCGGCAGTCGATGCCTCGGTCGCGGGCATCAGGCGCGTCAGCGCAAAGTCGGCGCGCAGGTCGGTCAGCAGCAGGCCCATGGCGCAGAGAATGCCGGGGTTGGCCGGCACCAGCACGCGGCCGATCTCGAGCTCCTTGGCCAGCCGCGCGGCATGCAGCGGTCCCGCGCCGCCGAACGCCATCAACGTGTAGTCGCGCGGATCGTGGCCGCGCTGCACGGAGATGACGCGGATGGCGCGCGCCATGTTCGCCGTGACGACGGACAGGATGCCCTGCGCCGTCTGCGGCACGCCGAGACCCAGTCGCGCGGCCACCTCGCCGACCGCACGCTCGGCGAGGTCTTGCCGGATCTTCATGCGGCCGCCCAGCAGATGCTTCGGGTTCAGCGTCTGCAGCACGACGTTGGCGTCGGTGACGGCGGGCTCCGGATTGCCTTGGTCGTAGCAGGCCGGACCGGGATCGGCGCCGGCCGAACGCGGCCCCACCTTCAGAAGGCCGCCGCTGTCGATGTAGGCGATCGAGCCGCCGCCCGCGCCGACCGTATGGATGTCGAGCATCGGCGCCTTGATAGGATAGCCGTGCACGGTGGCCTCGGCGGCGAGCCGGCAACGCCCGCCCTGCAGGAGCGCCACATCGGTCGAGGTGCCGCCCATGTCGAAGGTTATGAGGTCCTCGAAGCCGGCCAGCCGACCGATCGCCTGGGCGCCGACCACGCCGGTCGACGGGCCCGACAGCACGGTGCGTACCGGCATCTTGGCCGCCGTGGCAAAGCCGATGACGCCGCCGTTGGACTGCGTAAGATGCGGCGTCGCCGTCATGCCGAGCGCTTCCAGCCGCGGGCTCAGCCGGCGGATGTAGTTCTCCATCACCGGTCCGAGATAGGCGTTCAGCACGACCGTCGACAGGCGCTCATACTCACGGAACTCCGGCGCGATCTCGTGGCCGGCCGAGATGAAGGCGTCGGGCATCTCCTCGCGCAGGATCTTCACCGCGCGCTGCTCGTGATCGGGACGGATGAAGCCGTAGAGGAACGATACGGCGACGGCCTTCACGCCCGCCGCCTTCAGGTCGCGGGCGGCGGCACGCATCCTGTCTTCGTCGAGCGGTACGTCGACCTCGCCGGTGTGGCGCAGGCGCTCGGGCACTTCCAGCCGCAGGTCTCGCGGCACCAGGGTTTTGGGCTTGTCGGCCTGGATGTCATAGAGGTCAGGCCGCTTCTGGCGGCCGATCTCCAGCAGATCGCGGAACCCGTCGGTGGTCACCAACCCGGTCTTCACGCCGCGATGCTGGATCAGCGCGTTGGTCGCAACCGTGGTGCCGTGGCCGAAATAGCTGATCGGCGCGGCCGGCCGGTCGCCGGCCTCGGGCGCGACCCGACGCATCCCCTCCTCCACGCCCTGGGCAATGCCGCGCGAGGGATCGTCGGGCGTCGATGGAACCTTCCAGGTGTCGACCCGACCTTCCTGCTCGTCGAACAGGCAGACGTCGGTGAACGTTCCGCCCGAATCCACGCCAACACGCCAACGCGACATGCAGGTCACTCGGCGGCTTGTCGTACCGCCGGATGGACCGACGAATCGAGCGTCATGGCATAGACTTCCTGCCACGGCTTGTCGCTGTCAGGGCTGATGAAATAGCCGCTGCGTGCCCCACGATACACGTTGGGGTCTTCGGCGCCGGGCGGCCGTGTCCCGTTCTCGCCGAGCGCCCGTGCCGCGCGCAAAAGCCGCCGGCGCGTACGGGTGATCATCTGGTCCGACGGCGCCAGATGCTCGTGGGAGAAGTCGGTGATGGGCCCCATGCTCTCGGTGATCGCCTGGTCCTGCAGGTGGATGCCGTCGATGCCGCTGTAGATCCGGTTGCTGCGCTGGGCTTCGCGGTCGATGCCCCAGTCGTTGGTCTCGTCCATGGCCATGCGCCAGCGGCCCAGCCAATCCGTGGTGTTGGGCAGCATCTTGATGCCGCCGCGGCCGGTACCGCCGATCGGCGTGCCGTCCTTGAACCTGGGCTGCGGCAGGGCCTGCGCCGACTTCGCATGCTTCCAGAAGATGAAGACGAACATGCAGTGGCCGTCGTCGAGCGGCACCCAGGCGCGGGCGTGCATATGGCTGTTGAATTCGCCATTGGGCGCCTGCGACCAGCAGGGGAACAGGAAATTGGCGAAGCGCCAATAGGTCTGGCCCGGCCCGGCGGCGCGGTACCCGGCATACTGCGTGCCCCACGGCGCATCGGCGACGTGGTACTGCGGCGCGCGGTTGGTGATGGTGAAGTAGAACGGGTCGGTTTCGGGGACGTCCGCTGGGTCGACGTGGCCGCCGTGCAGAAAGCCGAAATGGGCGGTGTCGATCTCGCCCTCGAGCGCCTGCAGCCAGTTGCAATTGCGCTGCATCATATGGACGACGATCTCGTCCGGCGGCAGGTCGAGCACCTCGAAGGCGGGCAGAGATTGCGGCGCGCCTTCACCCATATGCACCCAGACCAGGCCGGCACGCTCCATGACGCGATAGGCCTTGGCCTTCACCTTGTGCTTGAAATCCTGGTCTTCGGTCACGTTCGGCATATCCAGGCAGTTGCCGGCGACGTCGAACTTCCAGCCGTGATAGATGCAGCGCAGGCCGCCCTGCTCGTTGCGGCCGAGGAACAGCGAGGCGCAGCGGTGCGGGCAGCGATGGTCCATCACGCCGACCCGGCCGGCGCTGTCGCGGAAGGCCAAGAGCTTCTCGCCCAGCAGCATGAAGCGTGTCGGCGGGCCATCACGCTCCAGTTCCGACGATCTGAGCGCCGGCAGCCAGTAGTGCCGCATCAGTCGGCCCATGGGCGTGCCGGGGCCGACCTGGGTGAGTTCAGCGCCTTCGCTCGCCGTGGTCATGTCGTCACCTCTGGCTGTTGGGCTGGCGAAGGATAGCGGCGGAGACTGAGCGGCGCTACCGGACCGCCGGCGCACCTTGCAGCAGCTCTGCCAAGGGCTGCCTGTAGAACTTCGCCATGCCGGTCGTACCGTGGCCGCGCGTGTCCTCGCTGGCCGGGATCAGGAACAGGCGCGTATTCTTGATCTGCTTCAGCGCCGCTTCGGTGAGCCCGGTCTCCGGCGGATTGCGCTCGTCGTCGGCGGCGTTGATGACCAGCACCGCAGCCTTGATGCGCGTCAGACCGGGCGATGGATCATAGTCGCCCGAGGATTCCCACTGATAGAGATAGTCGTTGGCATCGGCGTTGGTCAGCGCAGCCAGCCGCTGGTCCAAAAGCTTGTCGGCGGCGTCGCGGGTCGGCGCCGCCTTCTGGTGAGCGAGCGTGCCGCCGTTGGTGGCGACGTTGTAGAACACCGCCGCCGTGCGGAACGCTTTCGGCTGGATCGTGTAGTCGCCGCCCTTCCAGTCGGGATCGTTGCGGATGGAATCGATGATCAGGCGGCGCATCATCCAGTTGCGGCTGGCCATCGCCGTCGGCTGCGAGGCCATCGGCACCAGCGCATCCATGAAGTCGGGATACTTCACGCCCCACAGCCAGGTGTGCATGCCGCCCATCGAGTTGCCGATCACCAAGCGCAGGTGGTTGATGCCCAGCCCCTCCTTCACCAGCCGGTACTGTGCATCGACCATGTCGGCGTAGTTGTACCTGGGGAACTTCGCCTTCAGCCCGTCGGAGGGCTTCGAGGATTTCCCGTGGCCGATCGAGTCGGGAATGATGACGTAGTACTTGGTGGCGTCGAGCGGCTGGCCGGCGCCGAACAGCTCACCGGCGAAGGTGGGCGTCAACATGCTGGCCGCCGAACCGGTGGTGCCGTGCAACACCAGCACCGGCTGCCCAGACGGTTCGCCGATGGTGGTGTAGGCGAGCTTCATCTCGGGCATGACCTCGCCGGTATGGAACTTGAAGTCGCGGGCGACCCATTCGCCGGTCTTCGGTGCGGGATAGTCGGCAGCAATTGCCGGCGCGGCGAAGACCGCCAGCACCAACGCGACAAGCACGCGCTTCATGGAAACCTCCCTGCCCTTCGTTGGGAGGAGCTTAAGGCTCATTGCCGGGGACGCGCCACTAGAGGTGGAGTTTACTCCGCCTCTAGTGGCGCGCCCCCGGCTAACGAGCGCCGCGGACCAGCCGTCCCGGCAGGGCGCCGGTGAATTCGCCGTCGCGGTAGGTGACCTCGCCGCCGACGATGGTGACGCGGTAGCCCTCGGCCTTCTGCTCCAGCCGGCGGCCGCCACCGGGCAGGTTGTGCACCGGGCGTGGAGCGGCGACGCTGAGGCGGTCGAGGTCGATCAGGTTGATGTCGGCCTTGTAGCCCATCGCCAGCCGGCCTCGGTCGCCCAGCCCGACGGTGCGGGCGGGCACGTCGGTGAGCTGCTGCACCGTCCAGGCGAGCGGCCAGCGCTCGCCCTTGCGGTCGCGCGTCCAGTAGGTCAGCGCGTGCGTGGGATAGCTCGCGTCGCAGATCAGGCCGTAATGCGCGCCGCCGTCGCCGAGCGCCATCACGGTGTTCTCATGCCTGAGCATGCTCGCCATGTTGGCGTCGGAGCAGTCGGTGTAGTTGGCGCCGGGATGGAACAGGATGGTTCGGCCGTCGCCCGACACCAGGAGGTCGTAGGCGAGCTCCAGCGGAGTCACGCCGAGAGCGGCGGCCCTGGCGTCCAGTCGCTCGACGGCGGGCGGCGTGTAGTTCGGCGGATCCCCCAGCACGAACATGTTGGCGACGCTGCGCATGAAGGCCAGCATGTTGGGATTTCTGTAGACCGGCTCCTCCTTCAGGAGCCGTGCCCGCATCGCCGGATCGCGCAGCCGCGCCAGTTTCTGCTCGAGCGGCATCCCCTCGATCGCGCGATAGCTCGGGCAGGTCGAGAACGGATGGAACGACAGTTCCAGCCCGTAGAGGACCGCCACCGGCCGCGCCGCCACCTGGCCCTTGATCGACAGGCCGTCGCGGTTGGCGCGCTCGACCTCGTGCAGAAGCGTCTTCCAGCGGCCGGGATAGAGCGAGATGTCGAGCAGGGTGAAGGAGAGCGGCCGGCCCGAGATCTCGACCAGCCGGCGCAGCATGGCGAACTCGGTCGAGCCTTCGGGCGTGGCATCCTGAAAGTCGTCGAGAAGCTGGATCACGCCCTTGCCCGCGCGGCGCATGCCGCGGGCGATCGCCGCCAGTTCCTCCTCGCCGGCCGTGATGGTCGGCGTGAGCGCGCCGTCGGGCGTGCGATGGAACAGCGAGCGCGAGGTGGTGAAGCCGAGCGCCCCGGCCTGCAGGCCCTCCTCCACCAGCACCGCCATCGCCGCCATGTCCGCCGTCGTCGCGGGCTCGCGATCGACGCCGCGACGGCCCATGACGAACACGCGCAAGGGCGCATGCGGCACCTGGGTCGCGAAGTCGATGTCGCAATGGCGCTGCGCCAGGGCATCGAGGTAATCCGGGAAGCTCTGCCAGTTCCACGGCACGCCCTCGCGCATCACCAGCTCGGGGATGTCCTCTACACCTTCCATGACCTTGATCAGGGTGTCGCGGTCCTGCGGCCGGCAGGGCGCGAAGCCCACGCCGCAATTGCCCATCACCACGGTGGTGACGCCATGGCCCGAGGACGGCACGAAGCGCTGGTCCCAGGTCGCCTGCCCGTCATAGTGGGTGTGGATGTCGACGAAGCCCGGCGTGACGGCAAGGCCCTTGGCGTCGATCTCCTCGCGCCCGGCGCCGGTTACACGGCCGACAGCCGCGATGCGGCCATCCTGCACGGCGACATCGGCGTCGCGCGCGGGACCCCCGGTGCCATCGAGCACGGTGCCGTCGCGGACCACGAGATCGAATTGAGCGGCCAAGGCATCTCTCCTTCTGCAGACGATGCGGCGCAGCCCGACGAAACTGCCATCGGCAAACGAGTCCCGCAAGCCGGCGATCCTCTGTAAGATTTCCGATGAATGGCAAAGGTCGCATCATGAAATTGGGCCGCTTCGAGATCGGTGTCGACATCGGCGGCACGTTCACCGACATCGTCTGCCGCGAGCGCGGCGGCGCGCTGCATGTCCTGAAGGTGCCGACGACCCGCGGCGATCCCAGCCAAGCGGTCATCAAGTCGATCGCCGAGCTCGCCGAACGCTGGGGCGTCGCCGCCGACCGGATCGAGCGCTTCGCGCACGGCACGACGGTCGCCACCAATGCCGTGCTGGAGCGCAAAGGCGCGCGCATCGGCCTGCTCACCACCGCGGGGTTTCGCGACGTTCTGGAGATCGGCCGGCAACTGCGCACCGACGTCTATCGCGTCATCCTCGATCCTCAGACGCCGGTTTTCCTGGCGCCGCGTCGCTACCGGCGCGAGATCCCCGAACGACTGGATGCGTCCGGAACAGTTTTGACAGAGCTCGACGAGGCCGCCGTCGTGAAAGCGGCGGACGAGCTAGTGCAGGAAGGCGTGGAGGCGCTCGCGATCTCCCTCCTGTTCTCGTTCCGCAATCCGGCGCATGAACGGCGCGCCGCGGAGCTGATCCGCAAGCGCCATCCCGGGCTAGCGCTGTCGCTCTCCCACGAAGTCGATCCGGCGTTCCGCGAATATGAGCGCACCGTCATCACCGCCTTCGACGCCTACCTGAAGCCGCGGGTCGACACTTATCTCGCGCGCCTCGGGGAAGGTCTCGCCAAGGCCGGCATCGATGCACCCTTGCAGGTCATGCAGTCGCGCGGCGGGCTCGCCATCGCCGAGGTCGCGCGCCAGCGCCCGGTCCGCCTGTTCCTGTCCGGGCCGGCGGCCGGGGTCATCGGCGGGCAGATCGTCGGCGCATCGGCGGCTACTGACGACCTGATCACGATCGATGTCGGCGGCACCTCGGCCGATATCGCGCTGATCAGCCGGCGCAAGCCGATGCTGCGCTCCGAGGGCGTGATCGGCGGCTATGCCGTGCGCGTGGGAATGGTCGATGTGACCACGCTCGGCGCGGGCGGCGGCAGCATCGCCCATCTCGACGCTTCGGGTGGATTGCGTGTCGGCCCCCACTCGGCCGGCTCCGAGCCCGGTCCGGCCTGCTACGGACGTGGTGGCGAGAACGCGACGGTGACCGATGCCTCCATCGTGCTGGGCTATCTCGATCCCGACTTCTTTGCCGGCGGCCGGCTGCGGCTCGAGCCCGCCAAAGCAGTCGAGGCGATCGACACCAAGGTGGCGAAGCCGCTCGGCATGACGACGGCAGAGGCGGCGCTCGGCATCCATCGCGTGCTCAACGCCCAGATGGCCGAAGGCATCCGCCTGGTCTCGGTGCGCCAGGGCATCGACCCCCGCACCTACGCCCTCGTGCCCCTGGGCGGCGCCGGCGGCATCCATGCCACGGCCCTGGCGCGCGAGCTCGGCATCCGCCGTATCATCGTCCCTCGCCTGCCCGGCGTGCTGTCGGCCGCGGGCCTGCTGGCGGCGCCGATCGAGCATGAGGTCACGACCGAGTTCGCCACGCCGATCAGCGCGCTCGATCTGGCGGCGCTTCGGGAAAAGCTCAGCGAGATCGACCGGCGGGCGGCCGCGCTGATGGCCGCCGAGAAGGCGGATGCGCATCAAGTCGCGATCAGCTACTTCGCCGACGTCTGCTACATTGGCCAGTCGTACAATCTCGAGATCCCGCTCCACCCCGACGATGCCGACCCGGCGGGCCGTCTCTATCGCGATTTCCTCGAAGCCCACGACCGCATCTACGGCCACAGTGTCGAGATTCCCGCCAAGATCGTGGGCGTGCGCACGGTCCATCGTGCCGGCGGCAGTGAGGTCCTCGACGAGATGCGGTTCGCCCCTTCCGGCGGCCCCCGGGAAATCGGCCAGCGCAAGATCATGGTGGAAGGCGAGCCGGGCTTCGTGACCGCCACCGTCTACGATCGCGACGCCCTGACCGAGGGCTTTTCGTTCTCCGGTCCGGCGATCGTCCAGCAGTCCGACACGACCACCCTGGTCGAGCCGGGCTGGTCCTGTATGGTGGACTCCGCCGGCAATTTGATCGTCACGCGACCAGAGGGATGACGGACATGGCCGAAACGAACGGCAAAGGCGGGCTGGACCCGATCACCGTCGAGGTGGTGCGCAACAAGCTGGAAGGCATCGCCAACGAGATGCAGCAGACGCTGCTGCGCTCGTCCTTCTCGCCGATCGTCAAGGAGGGCCTCGACGCCTCCTCGAGCCTGTTCACGATACACGGCGAGACGCTGGCCCAGTCGATCGCGATCCCGATCCATCTCGCCACGCTCATCCCGGTCGTCCAGAAGATCCTCGAGGTCTTTCCGCTAGGCATCATGCGGCCGGGCGACGTCTATTGCATGAACGATCCCTATCTCGGCGGCACCCATCTGCCCGACATCGCGCTGGTCCAGCCGATCTTCTTCAACGACCGGCCGATCGCCATCTCCGCCACCATGACCCACCACCAGGACGTGGGCGGCATGTCGCCGGGATCGATCCCGACCCGCGCCACCGAGATCTTCCAGGAAGGCCTGCGCCTGCCGCCGCTGAAGTTCCGCGACGCCGGGCGCTACAACGAAACACTGGTCGCCATCATCCGCCAGAACGTCCGCATTCCCGACGCCGTCATGGGCGATCTCAACGCCCAGCTCGCGGCGTGCAATGTCGGCGCCCGCCGCATCTCCGCCCTTGCCGCCGATCTCGGCGACAATCATGCCCTGGCGATCTTCGACGAGCTTCTGGACCGCTCCGAGATCCTGACACGCACGGCGCTCAAATCCATTCCGGAGGGCACCTACCGCTACGTAGACCACAGCGACAATGACGGCATCGATCTCGATACCGGCATCCGTTTCGAGGTCGCGGTGACGGTGAAGGACGGCTCGTTTCATTGTGACTTCACGGGCTCCTCGCCGCAGGTGCGCGGGCCGTTCAACTGCGTGCCGTCGGGCTCGCTGGCCGCCGCCTGCTATGCCGTGCGCGCGGTAACCGATCCCGCGATCCCGACCAATGCCGGCTGCTTCCGGCCAATCACGCTGGAGCTGCCCAAGGGCAGTGTCGTCAATCCGCTCGAGCCCGCCCCCGTGAACTCGCGCACAGCCACCATCAAGCGCATCACCGGCTGCATTTTAGGCGCGCTGAAGGAGGTGCTGCCCGAACGCGTGCCGGCTGACAGTTCCGGCGAACTGGTGGTGCTGGCCTTCGGCGGCCGCCACGACGGTAAGCCCTACGTCACCGGCGAACTCATAGCCGGCGGCAGCGGCGCGGGGCCGCACTCGGACGGCGTAGACGTCGTCGAGACTGACGTCACCAACTGCATGAACCTGCCGGTAGAGGCGATGGAGATGGACGTGCCGATCCGCGTCCATCGTCTGGCCTTGCGCCAGGATTCGGGCGGCGCCGGACGGCACCGCGGCGGCCTCGGCGTGGTCAAGGAGTACGAGATCCTCGACGGCGAGGTCGCGTTCACCTATCGCGGCGAGCGCCATTTCTACGCGCCGCAGGGCGCAGTGGGCGGCGGCGAGGGCAGCAAGGCCCACGCCGTCATCCGCCGCGCCGACGGCCGCGAGGAAGTCATTCCGTCCAAGATGATGACGACCCTGATGCGCGGCGATCGCGTCGTCATCGAGACGGCGGGCGGCGGCGGCAATGGCTTGCCGGACACACGCGACCCGGCAGCCGTCGAAATCGACGTCGCCGACGGCAAGGTCAGCACGGCAGAGGCACAGGACAAGTACGCTCGCCGGTAGGCAACGTCGGCGGTAAGGTCTCGTCATGAACGAGACCGATCTCTGCTTCACCCCGGCTTCCGCGCTGGCCGACGCCATCCGCGCCAAGAAACTATCGTCTGTCGAAATCACTTCGGCGGTCCTGAATCGCATCGAGAGACTTGAGCCCAAGCTCAACGCCTTCGCCTATCTCGCTGCCGAAGAAGCCATGGACGCCGCGCAGGCTGCCGACCGTGCCCTGGCCACAGGCGGAGCGATCGGGCCGCTGCACGGCGTGCCGGTGACGATCAAGGACCACGAGGCCGTGCGTGGCATGCAGATCGAATACGGGACGCATCTGCGGCGTGGCGAGGTCGCGACAGCGGACAACGCCATGGTCGCTCGCCTGCGCGGCGCGGGCGCCATCATCCTCGGCAAGACGACGACGCCCGAGTTCGGCTGGATGGGCGTCAGCAACAGCCCGCTGACCGGCATCACGCACAATCCCTGGAAGCACGGCATGAACGCCGGCGCCTCGTCGGCCGGGGCCGGCGTCGGCGCGGCTGCTGGCTACGGGCCGCTGCACCAAGGCAGCGACGGCGCGGGCTCGATCCGCATGCCGGCGCATTTCAGTGGTGTGTTCGGCTTGAAGCCAACCTACGGCCGCGTGCCACAGTCGCCGGTGGCAGCGAGCGACCACACGGTCCACCTCGGGCCGCTCACCCGCACGGTCGCCGACGCCGCGTTGATGCTGCGCACGATGGCGGGGCCGCATCCCGACGATCACACCAGCCTGGAAGCCCTGCCCGCCGACTATCCGCGCCATCTGGAGCGACGGCCGCGCACGCCGCGCATCGCCTACAGCCCGGACCTCGACCACGCCCGCGTCGATCCCGAGGTGGCCGAGCTGGTCGCCAAGGCGGTCGGCGCTTTCGAGCAGGACCTGGGCTGGTGCGTCGAGCAGGTGAAGACGCCCTGGGGACCGAAGGGCCCGGAGCTCGCCCGCTTCTTCTGGCCGGCGCATTTTACGCGTCACGCCGAGAGGCTCCCCGAGTTCCGCGACCGCATGGATCCGGGCTTCGTCGCCTGCATCGAGGCCGGATCGAAGATCACCATGGCCGACTACCAGAAGACGCGCCTGGTGAAGTACGCCTACTGCGCCGAGATCAACCACTTCTTCGACGACTGGGACTTCCTGCTGACCCCCGCAGTGTCGGTCGCCGCCTTCCCGGCCGAGCTGCTGCAGCCGAAGCACTGGCCGCAGCATCCCTGGGACTGGCTGTCGTGGGCGGAGTTCTCCTATCCCTTCAACCTGTCGCAGAACCCGGCGGCGTCTGTGCCCTGCGGTTTCACCAAGGACGGACTGCCGGTCGGGCTGCAGATCGTCGGCCGGCGGTTCGACGATCTCGGCGTGCTCCAGATGTCGGCCGCCTTCGAGACCGTGCGGCCCTGGGCGGACAAGCGCCCGCCAATCGACTGAGATTAGCCGCCTGCACCCACGCCGACGATCGGCACCTCTCCGCCCAGAGTCGTGCGGCGCAGGTCGCGTTCTTCATTGGGATAGCAGCGACGCGCGCGATGCATCGTCGTGCGGTTGTCCCACACCACCAGGTCGTGCTGACGCCAGGAATGGGAATAGACGAACTCGGGCCTGGTGGCATGCTCGGTGAGATCGCGCAGGAAGGCGCGCGACTCCGGCACCGACCAACCAACGATGACGCCGGCGTGGGCCGACAGGAACAACGATTTCCGGCCCGTCGTCTTTTGCACGCGCACCAGAGGATGCCGAACGGGTTGGAAATTGCTGATCTCTTCCGGCGTGAAATCGGAGAATCCGACTGCTTGGCGCGAATAGAGCAGGGAGTGCTCGCAGACCAGTCCCTCCACCTCGGCCTTGGTCCGATCGTCCAGGGCGTCGTAGGCCGCTCGCATGTCGGCGAATTCGGTATTGCCGCCCCAGCCAGGAACGGCGCGCCCGGACAGCAGCGAGTACTTGGCCGGGACCGGGCGGAACGAACTGTCCGAATGCCAAAGCCGATCACCCAGCTTGAAGAACCACACGCGATCCTCGGCCGATATGATCTTCCCGTCCTTGGTCAGGTTCGAGAGGTCGGCGATGCCGGGACCGAGCCGGTTATCCTCCCGCTTTCGCACGGTGCCGGACGTCCTGTAGTTCTCGAGTTCCCCGAAGTTCCGCGTGAAGGCGATCTGCTGCTCGTCTGAAATGGCTTGGCCGCGGAACACGAGCACTCCCAAGCGGTCCATCCCCGCTTCGATCGTCGCGGCTTCCGTGGAGTCAATCGGCTTCGTCAAATCGACTCCCGACACTTCGCCCGCGAAGATGGGATGAAGCTTCGTGATCTCAAGGACCATTGTGACCATTTCCTCAACCGGTTTGGCCATTAAGCCAGAGCAGGCGTCGCGTCGCAAAAGCGAATCGCCTCACCCGGAGTCGTTCGGGGGGCGAGAGGCGAGGCGAGGACGCCGCCGGTCGCTTTCCGCGTCAGGTCTTGGTGAGCCTGCCGCAAGCGGGTGCGTCGCAACGTAGGGTCAGGCTGCTCACGCCCAAGACACCGAAGTTGGGGTCGGGGGTTTCCTCGATCACATTCAGATGGCCGGCTCCGCACCATGCACAGACAGGCGGCGCCTCGTAGGGGGCGGTCCGTGTCGCCACCCTGTTCAGTTCCTCGAAGAGAGTCATCTTATTGTTCTTTCTTGAGAGGGGACTGAACCATAGCACGAAGCCGGACGCCTTGCCCGGTCAGGGCCTGTGGCCGATGACGTTAAAACCCTCGTCCGCTGCCGGCGGGGCGAAGTAGGCGGTGAACTGCTCGAACTCCGCGTCGCTCACCTGGAACTGATGCTCGCCGCTCGCGTTGCGCTGGCGCAGCCGCTGCTTGCAGAGCTCGTCGGGGAGATCGAGATGATGCAGCTCGTGCGGTACCCCGGCAGTGTCGATCAACGAGCGCATCCACGCGCGCTGCCGCCGCGTGTTCGCCGCGAAATCGAGCACCACCGAGAGGCCCTGGTGCAGAATGTCGACGATGTGCGGCGTCATGGCGGCGCGCAGGCGCGCCGACAGCCGGGTGTAGTCCTCGATCGTCTTGAGCTCGACGGGATAGAGGGTGGATGTCCAGTGATCCTCGCTGATCAGCAGGGTCGAGGGCCGCGCCGCGAGTTGCCGAGCCAAAGTCGACTTGCCGGCGGCAATCTTGCCACACAGGAGATAGAGGGTAGGCATCATGTTCTTCCGGACCGCGCGCGTCCCCGCGCGCTCAAGACCATGAGCGTGCGAGACGCGCGCGGTCCGGAAGAGCTTGACGCCTCATGGGAGAATTCGTCGTCGTGACTCGGCCACCATCGCGGCGGCCCGTTGAGCGTCAAAGCCCTGCAGCATCCCTTCCCTCATCCGCACCTTGCCGTCGACCAGCACTGTGTCGATGTCACGCGGGCTGGTCTGCAGCAGGACATGGGCACAGGCATCGTCGACCACGGAATCGCCGAACGGTCCCTTGCGGACCAGCACGATGTCGGCCCGTTTTCCGGGCGTCAGCGAGCCGAGGCGATCGCCGAGGCCCAGCACGCGCGCGGTGGTGACGGTGGCGGTCTCGAGCAGCTTGCGGGGCGTCAGCAGCGGCAGGCCTGGGCGCACCGCCGGACGGCGACCCAGCACGGTGGAGAAACTGCGTTCCATGGCGCCGTCGAGGTAGCCCTGCACATTGAACATGACGCGCAGCTGCCCCAGCGTGTCCGACGCCACGGTGCAGGGAATGTCGCAGCCGAACACCACGTCGACGCCGCGCTCGACGGCGCGCCGCACAACGTCGGCTGGCGTGCCCTGGGTGTCGGCCGTGGGCGTGAAGCAGAGCGGCATGCCGGCCTCGGCCATGCGCTCGAGCTCGGCATTGCTGATCAGGTTGCCGTGGATCACCAGCAGGTCGGGCCCCAGCAGGCCGGCATCGGCGAGCTTGTCGATCGTGCCGGCGTCGTTGACATGGATGCAGCTCGGCGCGCGGCGCTCGCGGGAAAAGGCAAGCTGCTGCTGCAGGCCGGCGGCGCCCCAGGAATCGATGCCGAAGCCGATCGTGGTCAGTCCCTCAGGGTCGTGGAAACGGTCGTAGACGTCCTTGCCGTCGGCCAGACGGTCCTCGGGTCGCGCGAACTCGTTGGGTGTCACCGGCATGAAGGAATAGGTGAAGAGATGGCGGATGCCGGTCGCCCTCAGCGCCGCGATCGAGGCGGGTGCAAAGGCGGGGCTGCGGATGTCGTGGCAGTAGTCGACGACGGTGGTCGTGCCGTAGGACAGCATCTCGAAGCCGCCGATCCAGGCGGCATTAAAGTTGTCCTCCGCCGTGTAGCGGCTGCGCAGCGGCAGGAACTTCGAATAGTAGGCTCCGGGCCACAGGTCGGGCACGTAGCCGCGCAGCACCGTCTGCCAGAGGCAGGTATGGGCATCGATGATGCCGGGCAGCGCGATCGTGCCGGCGCCGTCGATCGTCTCGGCATCGCCGCCGTCGAGCGACGGGCCGACGGCCAGGATCGCGCCATTCTCGACCAGGATGTCGGCCGTTGCGAAATCGCCAAGCGTCTCATCCATGGTGACGACCTGAGCGCCACGGATGTGCAGTCTGCTCGCCATGATCACCCCTGTCCTCCTGGGCCCCGGCCAACATGAAAAGGTCCCTCGACTACGCCGCCTGAAGGCGGCTTCGCTCGGGATGACGGCAAAGTTAGTCTATGGTTTGCGCGAGAGGTAGCAGCATGGCGAAAACGGCATTGGTGACGGGCGCTACCGACGGAGTCGGCCGCGTCGTGGCGAAGGCGCTGGGCAAGGACGGCTGGCGCGTTCTGGTGCATGGCCGTGACCGCCAGCGCGGCGGAAGCGCGGTCACGGAGATCGAGCAGGCGGGCGGCAGCGCCGCCTTCCTGGCCGCCGACCTGGCGTCGCTGGTCGAGGTCCGCCACCTTGCCGCCGAAGTGCGCAGGGCAACCGACCGGCTGGATCTCCTGATCAACAACGCCGGCATCGGCACGGCCGGCAATGGTCGGCAGACCAGTGCTGACGGCCATGAGCTGCGCTTCGCGGTGAACTATCTCGCGGGCTTCCTGCTGACCTACGAGTTGCTGCCGCTGATCAAGGCGGCGGCGCCTTCGCGCATCGTCAACGTCTCCTCGGCGGGACAGCAGGCGATCGACTTCTCCGACGTCATGCTGACCAGGGCCTACAGCGGCGTGGCGGCCTACTGCCGGAGCAAGCTGGCGCAGATCCTGTTCACCATCGATCTCGCCCGGGAGCTCGAGGGCTCGGGCGTGATCGTCAATGCCCTGCATCCCTCGACCTACATGAACACCACCATGGTGCGCCGCGCCGGCGTGTCGCCCATGAGCAAGGTCGAGACCGGCGCAGAGGCGATCCTTCAGCTTGCCGTCTCGCCCAGGATCGAGGGCAAGAGCGGGCTCTACTTCAACGTCATGAACGAGGCCCGCGCCAATCCGCAGGCCTATGACGCCGAGGCGCGCCGCAAGCTGCGGACGTTGAGCTTGGAACTGACGGGAGTGAAACCTTAGCCCCTCCCTACCCTTCCCCGTGTGATGCAGGGGTGTCCGGGGAAGATTCACTATGCCGCGGGTGCATGCCCGGTCACCTCGGACTGCTTCCGCTACCTTCTGGTTGTCGAGACTCAGAAAGGACGACGACCGGGCATGCGCTACAGCGATAGCATTCTGGGCCA
>JAEZHS010000723.1 GCA_023436825.1 Pseudomonadota bacterium
GAGTGAAGCTCACTTGTCCAGCCAGACGTCCTCGAAGCGCGAGCCGTTGTAGAGGCTGTTGACCATCGGCCGGAAGCCCTTGACGTAGGGATGCCAGCAGCTCGCCGAGGCGTTCCACATGATCACCGGCCGGGCGCCGTCCTCCAGCAGCTTCCGGTCGATCTCCCAGACGAGCTTCTTGCGCTTCTCGACGTCGCGCTCGCGCGACTGGGCGGGGAACAGCGCCTCGATCTCGGGATTGCAGTAGCCGGTGTAGTTGCGCTCCGACTTGCAGGCGAAATGCTCGAAGAAGGTCTGGTCGGGATCGTCGACACCGTTGCCGGTGGTGTTGAGCCCGATCGCGTAGTCCTTGCGCGCGATCTTGGTGAACCAGATGGCGGTGTCGACCAGGTCGAGCTCGCCCTCGAAGTACACCTCCTTGAGCTGGTCGATCAGGATCACCGCGGGATCGCGGTAGAGCAGGTGGTTGCGCGTCGACACCTTGAGCTTCAGCCTGTTGTTGGGCCCGTAGCCCAGCTTCTCCATGATGGCGCGGCCCTCGGCCCGGTTCTTGGCGACGTCCGGTCCGTAGCCCACCACTTGGTCGTAGAGCTCCGTGGGCAGCCCCCAGACGCCGTTCGGCCCGGGCTCCATCGTGCCGCCGACGTCGGCCTGGCCCTGGTTGATGATGTCGATGAAGGCCTTGCGGTCGATCGCCAGCGCCATGGCGCGGCGGATGTCGGGATTGTTGAAGGGCGCCGCGTCGCGATTGAGGATCAGGTTGGTGCTGTTGTTCATCGCCGCGGTCTCGCAGATCGCCTGCGGCGCCTGCTCCTTGACGTCCTTCAGCAGCGGGATGGTGACGGCGTAGGGCGCGGTCATGTCGTAGCGGTTGGAGACGAAGCCCAGGATCGCGGTGCCGCGCGCCGGCACGATGGGGATCTCGATAGCGTCGAGGTAGGGCTTGCCCTTCTTGAAGTAGTCGGGATTGCGGGCGAGCCGGATGATCTCCTTCTGCTTGAACTCGACCAGCTTGAAGGGCCCGGTGCCGATGGGCTTGGTGCGCATCTGCGCCGGCGGCACATGGCAGGGATAGACGGGGCTGTAGCCGGAGGCCAGCAGCACCAGCATCGAGGGCTGCGGCTCCTTGAGGTTGAAGGTGACTTCGCGATCGCCGTTCGTCGTGATGCTGTCGACGTTGGCATACCACGAGCTGCGCGGGTTGCGCCGCAGCCTGGCCTCGGTCTTGCCCGCCACCATGTCGAAGGTGCACTTGACGTCGGCCGCGGTGAAGGGCTTGCCGTCATGCCATTTGGCGTTGCCGACCAGCTTGAAGGTGAGCTTCTTGCCGTCGTCGCTCCATTGCCAGCTCTCGGCGAGGTCGGGACGGATCGTGTCGAGGCTGTTCTGCGGGATCTGCTGATCGAACAGCACGAGGTTGTTGTAGAGGCTCATGAAGGGCACGACCGTCGATGTCGTCGCCTCCTCGTGGATCGAGGTGCTGGGCGGGTTGTCGGCAAAATACATGCGCAACGTGCCGCCGCTCTTCTGCGCCAGCGTCGGCCCGGCGCTCATCGCCATGATTGCGCCCGCAACCAAACATTTCTTCGTCCAAGACCACATACTCGTTTTCTCCCGAAGCAACGGCCGCAAGCATGGCGGCGCAACGATGGGCCGTCGACCGCGTTGAGCGAAACAACGCTGGGAGCTTCACATGGCGAAAACCGCACGTCGTCTTGCACTTGGCGCCGCAGTGCTCGCGTCGATCTGCGGTCCGGCTTCGGCACAGCAGGTCGCTACGCAAGCGTTCCCGGCCGAGGTGCGGGGTCAGGTCGAGGAGATGATGAGCCGCTCGGTGCTGGCGCCGCCGGCGTCGCCGACGGCGACGTGCGGCACCGTCGTGGTCGGGCAGGAGAAGAACTGGGCGGCGTCGCCGCCGTGGAAGAGGGTTTTCTCCCACCATCCATCCGAATGGTCCTGGCTTCGGCAGTATCCCGCCGGCAGCAACCTGCGTTTCTGCCAGTACACGTCGCGCGTGACGGGCACTCAGCCGGAGGTGAGCTACACCGCCGAGGTCGTGACGCTCAATCCGACGCCGGCACAGCTCACCACGTGGATGGCCAGTGCCTGCCGGACGGCGATCCAGGTGACCGGCGCGCCGCCCGACCGCTTCGACGAGTGCGTGCGCGGACTCTACTGGGGTCTGCCGCTGCAGGCGCCGGACGACAAGAAGAAGTTTCTGGGGCTGCGGCAATTCTCCGGCGGGCAGTTCGTGGTCGCCGGCGCGGTGACGCTGGATCAATCGCGCGGCGGCGTGGTCTGCCATCGCGACGGCGTGGCGTTGCTGCGCGAGCGGCCGGGCCTGCCCGCGATCGGCTACTTCGTGCTGACCGAAACGCCCGACGGCAAGACCGCCAAGCAGGTGACCGACGGCGAGCTCGCCGAGTGCTTCAAGATCGGATCGCCCAAGGACTGGCCGGGCGGCTCGGCGGCGCAGCCGGTGGGCACGACGCGCGAGCAGTTCTGGAACGCCCTGCCCAAGCTCGGCCGCACGCCGGCCGAGTTCGGCCTCTCGACCCGCGCCGATCTCGAGCCGTCGGAGGTCTGGCGCCGCGTGGTGCGCGAAACGCACCTGGCGGCGCTCAAGTCGAACAACCACGTCCTGATCGACGCCTGGGTCCTGGCTCACGCGCCGGATCTGCTGCGTTAGATCTTCCGGTCATAGTCTTCCGGACCGCGAGCCTCCAGGCTCGCTCATGATTCATGAGCGAGCCGGAGGCTCGCGGTCCGGAAGAGCA
>JAEZHS010000750.1 GCA_023436825.1 Pseudomonadota bacterium
CATGGCGACCATGTCGATCAGCGTGTCGTTGAGGCCGGCCGGATTGCGCAGCACGTCGCGCACCGACTTGCGATGCGGGTCGACCATGACGCTCTCGATGGCCGAGAGCTTGCGCACGATCGTCGCCGCACGGTTCTTCAGGGCACGCTCGCCCTTGCCGAGATGGCCGGTGGCCTCGTCCAGCTGCCGCTTCATCTTGCGCAGGCGATTGACCGCCTGCTTCAGCTTGGACACCGACGCGATCAGGTCCTTGTGCAGGGCGAACTGCGCCGCATACTCTTCCTGCGTGGTCGGCACGCGAGGATCCTTGACCACCGAGAACTTGGCAGCGTGGCTCTTGTCCTTCCCGCCCACCGACAGTTCCACGCCGTAAGTACCGGGCACCACCGTGGGCCCGGGTGGATTCTCGGGATCGGGCACCAGCGGCTTGGGCCTGGGCGGCGCCAGGCCGTAGTCCAGCCTGGTCGGTCCGGGATACTTCAGGTCCCAGACATAGCGGTTGAGCCCCGCCTTGGTGCCGGGCCGCCGTGCCGGCGCCAGCGCCTCATCCTTGCTCGAGTATTCGATGATCTTGCGATTGGCCGAATCCCGGAACGTGAGCGTCAGCCCTTCCGTGGCTTCCTCGGCCAGCCAGTAGTAGACGACCGCGCCATTGGGCGGATTCTCGCCGACATCGAGATGCTCGCGATAGCGCGTGCCGTCAGCCTTCTCGACCATCACCGTGCTGCCGTCGATGCCGAAAGCCGGACCGTAGGCGATGCCGGTGCGCACATTGGCGCCGGCGCTCCAATGCAGCTTGGTGCGGACCGCCGTGCGCGGCTCGAACAAGCGCGTGCTTCTGCTTCCGTCGGCCAGCCCGCGGAGCGCCGTCACGTCGTCCAGGATCCAGAACGAACGCCCGTGCGTCGCCGCCACGAGGTCGCTGTCCTTCAGCTTCATGTCATAGACCGGCACGTTGGGCAGGCCGATCATGCGCGTCCACGTCGCCCCGTCGTCGAGGCTGAAGTGGATGCCGGTCTCCGTGCCGACATAGAGCAGTCCCTTGGCCACGGGATCGGCGCGCACGACGCGGCTGATCTCGTCCTTCGGCAGGTTACCGTTGATCGACTTCCAGCTCTTGCCGCCGTCGGTGCTCTTGAAGAGATGCGGCCGGTAGTCGGCGAGCTTGTAGCGCGTGGCGGCGACATAGATCGTGTCGGCATCGTGCGCCGAGACTTCGACGCAGCCGACATAGGCCAGCTCCGGCAGGCCCTTGGGCGTCACGTCCGTCCACTTCTTGCCGCCGTCGCGCGTGACATGGACCAGGCCGTCGTCGGTCGAGGCCCAGATCTCGTCGCGGCGATGCGGCGATTCCACGACGCAGGCGCAGGTCGCATGGACCTCCGCACCCGCGCTCTCGCGCGTGATCGGGCCGCCCGACGCACCCTGGCGCTGGCGCTCGTTGAGGCTGAGATCGGGCGAGATGCGCTGCCAGCTCATGCCCTCGTCACGGGTGCGGAACACGCAGTTGCCGCCGGCGTAGAGTGTGCCCGGATCGTGTGGCGAGAACACGATCGGGAAGGTCCAGGCGAAGCGGTACTTCAGGTCCTTGGGCGCGATGCCCGTCGATTCCTCCGGCCAGACGTTCACGAGCTGGATCTGCCGCGTGCGATGGTCGTAGCGCTGCAGAGCACCGGCGCCACCCGGGCTCGAGCCGATGGCGCCGACATAGACGATGTTGTGGTCGCGCGGATCGACGGCGATGAAACCCGATTCGCCGGTGCCGGGATAGGAACAGTCGGCCAGGGTGATGACGCCCCACTCCGAGGCGCTCGGCACCGAGATCGAGGTGTTGTCCTGCTGCGTGCCGTAGACGCGGTAGGGATACTGGTTGTCGACGTCGATGCGGTAGAACTGCGCCGTCTTCTGGTTGTAGATCGTCGACCACGAGGCGCCGCCGTTGAACGAGACGTGGGCGCCGCCGTCATTGCCTTCGATCATGCGCGACGGATCCCTGGGATCGATCCAGAGATCGTGATTGTCGCCGTGGCGTGTCGTCACTTCGTTGAAGATCGTGCCTCCGTCGGTCGACTTCCACATCTGCAGGTTCGTGACGTAGACGGTGTCGCCGTGGCCGGGGTCGGCGAAGACGTGGGTATAGTACCAGGGCCGGTGCATCAGGTCGCGGTTGGGCGACACCATGGTCCAGCGCATGCCGAAGTCGTCGGAGCGATAGAGCCCGGTCTTGTCGCCTTCGGCCTCGATCAGCGCCCAGACGCGCCCCGAGCGCGCAGGCGAAATCGACACGCCGATCTTGCCGAGCATGCCCGACGGCAGGCCGGGCCTGGTGGAGATCTCGTCCCAGGTGTCTCCGCCGTCGGTGCTGCGGAACAGGCCGCTGCCCGGACCGCCGCTGGAAATGTTCCAGAAGTTGCGCTTGGCCTCCCAGATCGAAGCGAACAGCACGCGCGGATTGTTGGGATCCATCGTGAGGTCGATCGCGCCCGCGACGTCGCTGCGATGGAGGATCCTTTCCCAGCTTGCGCCGCCGTCCTTGGAGCGATAGACGCCGCGTTCGATGTTGGGCCCGAAGATGTCGCCCAGCACGGCGGCGTAGACGATATCGGGATTCTGCGGATGGATGCAGAGACGGCCGACGAACTTGCTGTTCTTCAGGCCGACATGCTTCCAGCTGCGTCCGGCATCGGTCGACTTGTAGATGCCGTCGCCATAGGAGACGTCGAGGCGGATCGCGGTCTCGCCGGTACCGGCATAGATGACGTTGGGATCGGAAGGCGCGACGGCGATCGAGCCGACCGCCGAGCTGCCCATATAGCCGTCCGAGACGCAGCGCCAGAACACGCCGCCATCCTCGGTCTTCCAGATGCCGCCGGCACAGGCGCCGAAATAGAAGGTCATCTTGTTGACGGGATCGCCGGCGACGGCGACGACGCGACCGCCTCGCGAGGGACCAATGCAGCGCCACTTGAGCGCGTCGAAACCCGACGACGCGGGCAAGCTCTTTTTCGATGCCATTTGTGGGAGGGCCGATCTCTTCTGGTGACGAAGGCCTCGACCGTAAGTCAGGTTCGCAGGGCAACGCAATCGACTTTGACAGGTCCCACCGCCCAGCCTCCAATCAATCCCAACAAGGATGGAGCCGCTGGACATGGCCGATAGCGATACACTCCCGACAGCAACCCGCGTTTCCGATCCAGGCATCCGCGCCCTGTATCGCCTCGAGAATCGCTGGCAGGCGTGGCTCGACGTCGAGGCCGCCCTCGCGCATGCACAAGCGGAGCTGGGAATCATCCCTGCCGAGGCCGCAAAGGCCATTGCTGCGCGTGCGAAGCTCGAGTTGATGGATCGCAAGCGCATCGACGAAGGCTTTGCGCGAACCGGCCACACGCTGGTGCCACTGGTGTGGGAGCTCGGCCGCGTCGTCGGCGAGCCGCATGGCGGCTGGGTGCATTGGGGCGCGACCACGCAGAACATCACGCAGACCGGTGACCTCCTGGTGCTGCGCCAGGCCCACGCGATCATCCTGCGCCAGATCGGCGAGATTCTGGCGGCGATGGCCGACCTCGCCGAACGCACGGCCGACATGCCGATGGCGGGTCGCACGCACGGCCAGCACGCCGTGCCCGCCACCTTCGGCTACAAGGTCGCCGTCTGGATCGACGAGTTGCTGCGCCATGTCGAGCGCCTGCAGCAGGCGGCCCCTCGCCTGTTCGTCGCCATGCTGGGCGGCGGCGCCGGCACCTTCGCCTCGCTCGGCAAGCAGGGGCCGCCGGTGCAGGCCGGCATCGGCCGCCGGCTCGGCTTCGGGTCGATGACCGTGCCGTCGCGCGCGCTGGGCGATCACCTGGCGGAGAACATCTGCATCCTCGGCCTGCTCGCCGCGACCTGCGGCAAGATCGGTCGCGAGGTCTACACCCTGATGAAGACCGAGTTCGGCGAGGTCGAGGAGCCGGTGCCGCCCGGCACCGTCGGCAGCTCGACCATGCCGCAGAAACGCAATCCCAAGCTCTGCCAGGACGTCATCGCTGCGGCGGCCGAGGTGCGCAGTCTGGTGCCGCTGGCGCTCGAGGCCATGACCACCGAGCATGAGGCCGACCGCACCACCAGCCTGATGATGGACAGCGCCGAATCCCGCGCCTGCATCGCCACCGGCGACATGCTGGCGCGGTTGGCCGAGATCATGCGCGGCCTCAGCGTCGATCCCAGGCGCATGCGGCAGAACCTCGATCTCGGCGGCGGATTGATCATGGCCGAAGCCGTGATGCTCAACCTCGGCGCCGCGATCGGCCGGCAGCATGCGCACGATGTGGTGTACGACGCGGCACAGGCGGCCTTCGTGGAAGGCAGGTCGTTCTCAGACCTGCTGGCGGCGGACAGGCGCCTGACCGAGCATATGGACCGCAAGGCAATCGACAAGCTTCTCGACCCGACCGCCTACACCGGCCTGTGTGCCGACATGGCACGCGAAAGCGTTGGCCGTGCACGGACGGCGGCGAAGGAACTGGCAGCGTAACTCAGGCGGAGAGCGGACCTGGAGGTCCGCGCTCCGGCATGAGTCCGCTTCTTCCGGCACATGTTCCGTGCGAACAATGGTGCCCTTCGTTCGCAGGAGTCATCGATGTTGCTGAGCGCCCTCTTCCCGACGCGTGACATAGGCCGCGACCCCGCGAAGATCCGGGATTGGGCGCAGGCCGCCGAGGATCTCGGCTACGACTGCATCGAGGTGGCGGATCACGTGTTCGGCGCGGCGCCGCGCGGCGACTGGAAGCCGACCTACAGCGAGCACGATCCCTTCCACGAGACGTTCACGACGATGGCCTTCATCGCCGCCGTCACCAGGAACATCAAGCTGTGCAGCGGCGTGCTCATCCTGCCGCAGCGCCAGACCGGCGTGGTCGCCAAGCAGGCCGCAGAGGTCGATATCCTGAGCAGCGGCCGGTTGCGCCTCGGCGTGGGCGTCGGCTGGAACCATGTCGAGTACGAGGCGCTGGGCATGGACTGGAAGACGCGCGGCGCCCGGCAGGCCGAGCAGATCGAGGTGATGCGCCGCCTGTGGACCGAGGAGCTGGTCACCTTCAGAGGCAAGTTCCACACCCTGGTCGACGTCACGATGCTGCCGGTCCCTGTCCAGCGGCCGATCCCGATCTGGTTCGGCGGCTCGTCCGACGCCGTCGTCAAGCGCGCCGCCCGCATCGGCGACGGCTGGATGCCGATCCTGTCGCCGGAGGCTGCCGAGCCCAAGCTCGCCGCCCTGCGTGAGCATCTGAAGGCGTGCGGGCGCGATCCCGCCAAGTTCGGCCTGGAAGGCTGGCTGCGCTTCGACGAGGCCGACCCTCAACGCTGGGCGGCCGCCGCGCATGGCTGGCAGCGTCTCGGCGCCGGGATCGTGATGCTCTATCCGATGTATCGTATGCCGGAGCTCGACCGCCAGATCGAGACCTTGCGGCGCTTCAAGGAAGTCGCGCCGAAGTAGTGCACCGAGCATCGTCGGGGGAGCGAGCGACATGGGCGATCGTCGGATCGGCGTCATCATCAACGGCGCCACGGGCCGCATGGGCACGACCCAGCACATGGCCAATCTTTTGGCCATCGCCGCGGAGGGTGGGCTGCCGCTCGCCAACGGCGATCGGCTGATCCCCGAGCTGATGCTGGTCGGCCGCGACGCGCGCCGCATCGAGAAGCTCGCGGCCGAGCATGGCGGACAGCGCTGGACGACCAAGCTCGAGGAGGCGTTCGCCGGGCCCGACCGCATCTTCATGGATTGCGCCGCCACCGGGGACCGGCCGAAGCGCGTGCGCCAGGCGATCGCGACCGGCAAGCACATCTTCATCGAAAAGCCCACGGCGCCCACGGTCGACGAGGCCATGGAGTTGGCTCGGCTGGCCGACCGCGCCGGCCTCAAGCACGGCGTCATCCAGGACAAGCTGTTCCTGCCGGGCTTCGGCAAGCTTCTGGCCGTCAGCAAGTCGGGCTTCTTCGGCCGCATCCTGTCGGTGAAGATCGATGCCGGCTCATGGATCTTCGACGGCACCGAGCAGGAATGCCAGCGGCCGAGCTGGAACTACAAGAAGGCCGAAGGCGGCGGGCTGGCGCTCGATATGATGGCGCACTGGCGCTACATGATCGATCGCCTGGCGTCGCCGATCACCGACGTCTGCGCCGTCATGACAACGGCGATCCCCGAGCGCGTCGACGAAGCAGGCCAGCGCTACAGTGTCGATGCCGAGGACACCAACTACGCCCTGCTGAAGCTGCAGGGCGGCGCGATCGGCATGATCACCAACAGCTGGGCGACGCGGCCGCGGCGCGACGACACCATGGTGGTGCAGATCGACGGCACCAACGGCTCGGCGGTGGCCGGCCGCTTCCGCTGCTTCACCCAGTCGGCGGCCGATACGCCGGAAGCCTTCATCAAGGCCGCCCGGCCAGGCGGCGTCGACCTGATGGCGGATTGGAAGGAAGTGCCGGATGCGGGCGACAACAAGAATCCCTTCCGTCAGTGCTGGGAAGCGTTCTTGCGCCATGTCGGCGAGGATGCGCCCTACCTGCCGACGCTGGTTGAGGGCGCCAAGGCCGTGCAGCTCGCCGATCTCGCCTATCGCAGCGTGGCCGAGCAGCGCTGGATGAAAGTGCCGCAATTGAAGCTCTGACCATCTCGAAGACTTGATTTGTACGGACTTGCAGTGCGCCCCAAGTCAGCGGCGCCGGAGGTTCTCATGGGCGCTGTTCGTTTCGCTGCCGTCATGCTTGCGCTGCTTTTCGCGCCGGTGGCCGGTTTCGCCGCCGTCATTGGCGGCGCCTACTATACTCCGCAGTACGACTATCGCGAGTTCTTCGCCGCGACCGACGGCAAGCCGTTCCAGGTCGTGCTGGCCGGCAATCCGTTCCCCGGCATCGATCCTGCGATCGTGGCGCGCGACCTGCTGCCCGCGATGCAGCGCGCCAAGCCGCGGCCGGCGCTGACCTTCACCTACGACACGCCCTCGCCGACTCCCAGCCCCAACTACCGGCTGGTGCTGGTGTTCGATCCGGCGCTCAATCTCAACAGCGATCCGGTCTGCGCCGGCGAGCCGCCGCGCTTCCGTCCCGGCACGCCCGGACGCTTCTACGTCTATGCCATCTATTGCCGGAACGACCGCGCACTGTCGCAGACGACGGCCTGGACCGACGCCACCGGCCCGACTGATCCGCGCATCGAGCGCCTGTTCCGCGAGCTGTTCCCGGTGATCTTCAGCGAGCAGCAGAACCGCTGGGCCTTCAACAACGACCCGATGCTGCGGTAACGCCGGGGCGTGCCACTCCAGTGGCGCACTCTCTGCTCAATGAAACGTGCGACCCGCGTCAATGACGAGAGTCTGACCCGTCATCGTCTTCGTTCGACACATCGTGACGACCTGGTCGGCGCAGTCGTCCTTGTCGGCGGCCTTGCCCAACAGCGCACCCTTGCGGCCGGCCTCGACCTGCTCGGGCCTGAGGTTCGCCGTCGCGCGGGTACCTTCGAGCAGGCCGGGCGCCACGCAGTTCACCAGCACCTCGGGCGCCAATGCCACGGCCATGCACTTGGTGAGATGGATCAGCCCCGCCTTCGAGACCGCATAGGCGATCGACGATCCAGTGGGGCCAAGCCCGGCGACCGAGGAGATATTGACGATGCGCCCGCCGCCCTGCCGCTTCATCACGGGTGCGACGGCCTTGGTCACCAGCATCGGGCCGGTCAAGTTGATGTCGATGATCTTGGTCCATTCCTCGTAGGTGAGGCTGTCGAGATCCTTGAACGGGATCGATTTGTTGTAGGCGGCATCGTTGACCAGGATGTCGAGCCGTCCGAAGCGCTTCACCACGTCGTCGACCATCTTCTGGACCTGGTCGCGCTTGGTGACGTCGCAGGCGAAGGCGGCCGCGCCGACCTGGTGCTTCTCGAGCTCGCGCGCCACGCCCTCCGCCTGGTCCTTGCTCTGGGCGTAAACGACAGCGATGTGACAGCCCTGCGCCGCAAGCGCGTGACAGATTCGTTGCCCAAGCCCGCCATTGCCGCCGGTCACGACCGCAACCGTTCCCTTGAGGTCCATTGCCCTTCTCCCCGATTTGCTTTTCCGTGGATGCGGCCTCGACCGCGCCGTTCGCTCTCACCTCGTGAGATACCGCAAATCGGGTCCTGTCCGCCAATGTCCAGCGGACGCTATTTGAGCCAGAGCGTCAGCGGCACGGCCCGCCGGTCCGGGCACTTCAACGAGCCGGCATAGGAATTCGAAAGCCGCCCGCTGTAGGAGCATTCGACGCCGTTGAGGAGCAAGGTTGCCATCATCCGGGAGGACGACGCCCCCGACAGGCGAACACGGATTTCGCCGGTCTTTTCCTCAGGCCCGTCCTGAGTGCAGTAGCCGACGTGCCGCATCTTCACCGGTCCGACGAATTCCTTCAGTTGGTCGGAACTCGTCGCCGTGACTGTTGCCGTCAGTTCCCATTCCCCAAGCACGCCGGCATACCCATTGAGTTCCAGGGAATCGGCGCCCGCTGTCGTCGCAAGGCAACTTGCCGCCACCGCAAGCACCCACGCGCTCACGACGGATGGCCTGGCGCTCATTGATTCTTCGCCAGGAAAACGCGTGCCTCGGCGATCTCGGCCCGGTCCTCGTCGGCACCGGCCGCGATCTCCATCACCTTGGCGAAGTACTGCTTCGCTTTCGCCTGATCGCCGGCCTTCTCGGCGGCCTTCGCGGCTCCGACATAGGCGCCGAGCCGGTTGGGCTCCTTCCTGAGCGTCGCTTCGAAAGCGACCAGCGCTTCCGGAGCCTGTCCACGCTCCAGCAGCATGACGCCGTAGAGCTCACGTGCTGGCCTGGGAACACCAGGCGTGACGGGATGCTTCTCGGTCTTGTCCTCGGCGTCGGCGGCAGCGCTCATCGCCGTCAGCGCTCCCGGGTAGTCGCCCTCGGCATAGAGCACCCAGGCAGTCGCGACTTGTCGCTGAATGTCGACCTGCTCGGACCAATAGGCGTCCTTGGCGTCGCGCAGCTTGTCGCGCAGCTCGGCAAGTTTCGCGATATCGGCCTTGGCGACTTCGCGCTCACCCAGGCGCGCCGCGCCGAACGCGCGTGCCATGTGCGTGATCGCCTGTACCTGGGGAAGCGGACTCGGCCGGACTTCAAGCGTTGCCGCTGCCTTCCAATCGCTGCGTTCGATGGCGTAGCGAGCCGGAGAAGCGGCCAGCGCATACGGTCCTCCCAGGTAGACCTCTGGGAAACCCTTGACCGTCAGCATCTCGTCGATGACGGCCTTGGCCTTGCGATCCTGCCCGAGCTGCAGGTTGGCATAGACAAGGTAGTCCATGGCATGCAGCTGATCGCCGGCTTCGCCGTCCTCCTTCGCGACGCGCGCCGACTCGACGTTCGAGGTGATCGAATCATCCCAGTAGCCGAGGCGCGTGAAGATATGTGACGGCATGTGCTGGGCATGGGCAGCCGCCGGCGCGATCTTGGCGTAGCGACGCGCAGCATCCAGACCTTTGTCGGCGATCGCCGGATAGTCGTAGAGGTGAATCAGGTAATGCGCCACGCCAGGATGGTTCGGCTGACGCTGGAAGATCGGCTCCAGCAGCGCGCCGCCCTTGAGCTGGTTGGCGTAGGTCTTATCGGCGGGCGAGGCCGAGGTGTTGAGGGCAAGCGCGTAGTGGATCGCCGCTTCATCATCGTCGGGATAGCGCAGCGCGAGCTGTTCCATGGCCTTGGCATAGGCGACGTTGCGCGTGCGGTGGTCGATCTTGTCGTAGTCGGTGTACATGACCAATAGCGCATCGAGATAATCACGTTCCCGCTGGGTCTTGGCGCCGATGCTCTTACCCTTCGTCGCCGCGGCCAGGCCTTCGGCGAGGTTGTTCGCGGGTGGCGGCAGGTGGGGATTCCACAGCAGGCTGAGGGCGATGCCCCAATAGGCGATCCCGCATTCAGGGTCCTTCTTCAGGGCATCCTCGAAGGTCTTTTGCGACGCGCGGTACCAGAAGGAATGCTGATAGAGCATTCCCAGGTCGAACAGCTTCTGCGCTTCCGAATTGCAGGAAGTCGCAAAATGGACGGTACCGAGATCGTTTGTCGCCTGGGCAGAAGCGGGTTGGCTGAGTGATGTCGCCGACATCATCACGGCTGCAATGGCGAGTGTCCGGGGGATCGTTGACATGGTGGGCTCCCTGTCGATGGATGACGACAGGCCATGAGGGCCGATCAGGCACAATGAAGCCTATGCCTGTCGTTGCACGCCGTCCACGGCAACTCGTTAAAGTAGCGCCGGGCATAGTGCTGCCACAAAAATGCCACGCCAACTTCGGCCACCGGTCCTTGGATAGAACGCCCGCTAATTGAGGAGTATGATTTCGTTCACCCGAACCGGCGGGAAAGCCGGGGGGAGGAAACATGGCCCGCAAGTACGACGTCATCGATGCCGATGGGCATGTGCTGGAACCGTTCACGCTGTGGAACGACTACATGGATCCGCAGTATCGCGAGCGCGCGCCCAAGCTGGTCAAGGACAAGGACGGCAAGGAGAAGCTGTTGCTCGAGGAGAAGATCCTCGGCAGCAAGGCAGGCTTCGGCGGCATCGGCGGGGTCGGCGCGCGGCAAGGTGCCGTTGCTGCCGACGCCATGGAATACAAGGATGGACGCAAGGGCGGCTTCGACCCGCACGCGCGCATTCCCGACATGGATCTCGACGGCATCGATGCGGCATTCCTCTATCCGAGCCTTGGCCTGTTCGCGGGCTCGGTACGCGATCCCGCTTTTGCCGCCGCCATGTGCCGGGCGTACAACCGCTGGCTCGCCGACTACTGCAAGCCCTACCCCGACCGCCTGTTCGGCATCGCCATGCTGCCGATGCAGTCGATCGACGCGGCAATCCAGGAGATGACCTTTGCCCGCGAGGAGCTTGGCTTCCGCGGCGGCTTCCTGCGGCCCAATCCGTACAACGACCGCAAGCTGCACGATCCGGACTACGAACCGTTCTGGAGCGCGGCGGAAGAGCTCGATTTCAGCATCGGCATCCACGAGGGCGGCAACAGCGGCATGCCGACGGTCGGCGTCGATCGCTTCGACGGCCGCGGCGCGCAGCACATCATCTCGCACACCATGGAGATGATGCTGGCGGCGATGAGCTTCATCTGGGGCGGCGTCTGCGAGCGCCATCCGAAGCTGCGCGTCGGTTTCCTCGAATCGGGCGGCGGCTGGATCGCGCCCTGGCTCGACCGCATGGACCGCCACTTCGACGACAAGGGCTTCAACGACTCCGGTCTCAGCATGCGGCCGAGCGACATCTTCCGGCGCAACTGCTGGATATCGTTCGAGCCGGTCGAAGGCTCGATTGGCGCGCTGGCCGAGTACATCGGCCCGCACAAGATCCTATGGGCCACCGACTACCCTCACCGTGACGGATTCTTCCCGGGTGCGCCGGAGATGCTGAAGGAGCGGATGAAGGGCCTGTCTACCGAGGCCCAGCACAAGGTCATGGCCGGCGGCGCGATGGGGTTCTATGGGCTCAACTAAGTCTTGCCGGAGCACGGACCTCCAGGTCCGCTCATGGTCTTCCTCTTTCGGACCGCGCGCATCCTGCGCGCTCATGATTCATGAGCGAGTTGGAAGCTCGCGGTCCGGAAGACCATGACGCGCCCTCCCAGCTACTTGATTCCCAGCAGCTTCGCCGCCGTGCCGCCAAGGATGGCGACGCGCTGCTCGTCGCTGAGGCCGGGCGTGCTCAGCACGAGGTCGATCTCGGTGCTGGTCCACGGGAACGGGTAGTCGGTGCCGATCATGATCTGGCCGGGGCCGGTCTCGGCGATCAGATGGCGCAGCGCCTCGGGCGTGAACACGATCGTGTCGAAGAAGAGCTGGCCGTCCTTCAAGTAGGCCGTCGGCTTCTTCTTGGGCAGCGGGCCGACGCGGTTGGGGAAGGTGCGGATCACGGCGTCGGAACGGTTGGCGTAGGACGGCAGGAAGCCGCCGCCGTGCGCCGCGCAGATCTTCAAGCCCGGGAAGCGGTCGAGCGTACCCTCGAAGATCAGGTGCGACAGCGCGATCGTGGTCTCCAGCGGGTTGCCGATGGTGTTGGTCAGAAGCCCGCTGCCGCCCAGCCGGCCGCTTGGCTCGAGTTCGCGCGTGCCGAGCGGATGCATGAAGACCAGCACGCCCAGCTCCTCGCACTTGGCCCAGAACGGATGGAAGCGGGGATTGGCGAGCTCTTCGCCAGCGACGCTGCCGCCGACGCCGACGCCGCGGAAGCCGAGCTTCTTGACGGCATGCTCGACCTGCTCGGCGGCAAGCTCGGGATGCTGCAGGGCGGCCGTCGCGAAGGCGACGAAGCGGTCGGGATTGGCGGCACAGAACTCCACCAAGGTCTCGTTCTGGATCCGGATCAGCTCGGCCGCGACGTCGCGCTCGGCCCGGTACCAATAGGGATTGATGCTGAGCGCCTCGACGTCGATACCCTGCGCGTCCATGGCGGCGATCCGCGTGCTGGTGTCGTCCATCAGGAGGCCGGGCGCCTCCAGCGGATGCTTGACCAGCGCCATCGCCTTGGGGACACAGCAATGGGCGTGCACGTCGATGGTCTTGACCCGCTTGCCGTTGACGACGACCTCGCGCCGCCGCGGATGGGCATGGTCGTGATCGTGCGCCTGCGCGCCTGCCGTCGCCGCGCTCTGCATCTCGCAGCCCGTGAACATGACGCCGCCAGCGGGAGGGCTCGGAACGAAATCCCCGGTCAAAGACATTGGCATTCTCCCCTCTGTTGATCTCCCTCTACACTGCGATCATGACGGACAACGAGCTTCAAAGGCAAAGCGCCTCCTACCGACTGGCCGCATTGGATGAGGATTTCATCCTGGGTGATTCGACACGCGGCGTTCGCTTCCTCCTCGAATACGCCAAGGCCGAGGACCTGCTGCGGAAATGGGGGGTCATTTCGACCATCGTCGTGTTCGGCAGCGCGCGCACCAAGCCGGCCATCGAAGGCGATCCGCGCCAGGCGGCGTCGACGCCTTCGCCCGCCGTGATGTCGCGGCAGCTCGAGCGCGCAGCACACTGGTACGAACAGGCGCGGCGCTTCGGGCGCATCGCCTCGGAACGCGGAGGCGCCCTCCTCAGCCGCCGGGCGGGCCGGCGCAACGTGATCGCCACCGGCGGCGGCGGCGGCATCATGGAAGCCGCCAATCGCGGCGCGTCGGAAGCCGGCGCTCCGTCGATCGGCTTCAACATCCGCCTGCCGAAGGAACAGGAACCCAACGCCTACTCGACTCCCGAGCTGACCTTCCAATTCCACTACTTTGCGATGCGGAAGATGCATCTCGCGATGCGCGCCGCTGCCCTGGTCGTCTTTCCCGGCGGCTTCGGCACCCTGGACGAGCTGTTCGAGATCCTGACCCTGGTGCAGACCGGCAAGATGCCGCGCACCCCCATCGTGTGCTTCGACCGCGCCTACTGGAGCCGCGTCATCAACTTCGACGCGTTGCTTGAAGCGGGCATGATCACGACGACCGACCTCGACCTCTTCAGCTATGCCGACGATGCGGAAGAAGCCTGGAAGTGCCTGGTCGAACGCGGCCTCGAGACCGAGGTGCCGCCCGACGACTAGGATGTCGGGCGCCGGTGGGCTACGATGACGGACGGTTCACCGGAGTTCTCTTGCATGGCTGACCACGATCACTCCCACGAGCATGGCTCGGAGCTGTCCGAGACCCAGCTGCGCGTGCGCGCGCTGGAAACCATCCTGACCGAGAAGGGCTACATCGACCCCGCGGCCCTCGACGCCATCGTCGAGACCTACGAAACCAAGGTCGGGCCGCACAACGGCGCCCACGTCGTCGCCAAGGCCTGGGCCGATCCCGCCTTCAAGCAGGCGCTGCTGAAGGACGCCACCGCCGCCGTCGGCACGCTGGGCCATGTCAGCCCGGTCGGCGATCACCTGGTCGCCGTCGAGAACACCCCACAGCGCCACAACATGATCGTCTGCACGCTGTGCTCCTGCTATCCGTGGGAAATGCTTGGCCTGCCGCCGGTCTGGTACAAGTCGGCGCCCTACCGCTCGCGGGCGGTCAAGGATCCGCGCGGCGTGCTGGCCGACTTCGGCGTCAAGCTGGCCAAGGAAACCGAGGTCCGCGTCTGGGATTCGACGGCGGAGACGCGCTTCCTGGTGCTGCCGATGCGACCCGCCGGCACCGAGGGCTGGAGCGAGGAGCGACTGGTCGACCTCGTCACCCGCGATTCGATGATCGGCACCGGGCTCGCGCTGACGCCGGCGGAGGTCGCCAAATGAACGGCGTGCACGACATGGGCGGCATGGACGGCTTCGGCAAGGTCGAAGCCGAAAAGAACGAGCCGCCGTTCCACGAGAAGTGGGAAGGCCGCGTGATGGCCATGCAGCGGTCGATGGGCTACGCCGGCGCGTGGCACATCGACGACGGCCGCTACGCCCAGGAGACCCTGCCGCCGCGTACCTACCTCGCAGCCTCCTATTACTGGCGCTGGGCGCTCGGCATGGAGAAGAACCTGCTGGAGCGCGGCCTGGTGGGCGAGGACGAGTTCAAGGCCGGCCATTCCCTGCGCGCGGGAAAGAAGCTGGCGCGCAAGCTCACCAAGGAAGTGGTGGACGCCGGCATGACGCGCATGTCGTTCTTCCGGCAGCAGCAGGGCCCTGCCCGCTTCAAGCCAGGCGATCGCGTGCGCACCGTGAACATCAATCCGCTGACGCATACCCGCCTGCCACGCTATGCGCGCGACAAGGTGGGCACGGTCGAGTTGATCCACGGCTGCCATGCCTATCCGGATTCAGTCGCCAGCGGGCGCGGCGACGATCCGCAGTGGCTGTACACCGTCGTGTTCGACGGCCGCGAGATCTGGGGACCGGACGCCGATCCGACTCTCACGATCTCGATCGACGCCTTCGAGCCCTATCTCGAGCCGGCATGACGGACCATCCGACCATCCCGATCGCCGGCATTCCCAGCGACGCCGAAGGCCCGGTGTTCCGCGAGCCGTGGGAGGCGCAGGCCTTCGCCATGGCCGTGGCCCTGCACAAGCGCGGCCTGTTCACCTGGCCGGAATGGGCGGCCACGCTCGCCGACGAGATCAAACGGGCACAGGCGGCCGGCGATCCCGACACCGGCACGACCTACTACTCCCACTGGCTAAACGCCCTCGAACGGCTGGTCACCGAAAAAGGCATCGCCGACGCGAGCCTGCTGGCGCGCTACCACGACGCCTGGGACCACGCCGCCGACCGCACCCGGCACGGCGATCCGATCGAGCTCAGGCCGGAGGATTTCCGGTCGTAGGGAGCGCGGCCCCCAGGTCCGCCCTCCAAATCACAGATACTTCGCCGGCCTGATCATCGAGCGCCACATGTGCGCGACCGGGCTGTTGTCGAAGCCCAGCCCCTGCTCGGGCTGGCGGAAGTTGCGGCCGATGATGTCGGTGAACTCCTCCAGCTCGACATGCACGTTGGGATCGAACGAGTAGATGTCGTGCACCGTGATCATGCGGCCCGACATGTACCACTTGTGGTTCCGCATGCGCTGGTAGTCTTCCTCGATGTACGGATCGACGCGATAGTCGGCGCCGAACAGCGTCACGTACGACTGGGGATATTCGTAGCCGACCGATTCGTCGGCGTAGAAGCGCAGCACCTGATGGGCACGGATCGCCCAGGTCACCTCCTCGTCGACATAGGGCTCGACGAGCTGGGCGCCCCAGTAGCCGTGGTCGCCGCGGATGAAACCGGTGCCGGCGATGTCGTGCAGCAGGCAGGCCAGCACCATCTTCTCCGGCAGGCCGCCCTTCACGGCATGGCGGGCGCTCTGCAGCAGATGCATCGACGGGCCGAAGCGGTACTTGAAGAAGTCGATCAGGGTCGGCTTCTCCGGCATCTTGGGCAGGCGCGGATCGTCGCCCATCAGCACGCGCAGCTTGGGATTGGCCCTGATCATGGCGCCGGCGTTGGGCGGCGGATTCATGTCGCCTTCGGCCATCATGTGCAGGCGCGACTTGACGACGATGTAGTCGAGCTCCTGCGCCATCTTGGCTTCCAGGGTGTCTGCGCGCTGCGACAGGGTCATTGTTGCATCCACGGCACGTCTCCTCCGGTGTTTTGACAAACCTAGCACGTGCTACGGTGCGCGTCCCATCGCCAGACCGTGGAAGACCGCATGCCCGCATCGTACGAAACGCACCGCCGCCAGCTCGAACTGATCCTCAGCGCCTGGGGCATGGCGGCTCCCGCCGCCGCCAGCACCGCCGAAATCATGAGCTGGGCCGACCTGCACGGCATCGACACGCACGGCATCTCGATGGTGCCGGTCTATGACGAGCGCCGGCGCGGCGGAAAGATCGACATGAAGGCCGAACCTGTCGTTTCACGGGAGACGCCGGTCTCCGCGCTGGTCGACGGCCAAGGCGGCCTGGGTCACGCCAACGCCCGGCGCGCCATGGATCTCGCGATCACCAAGGCCAAGACCTCGGGCATCGGCGTCGCGGTGGTGCGCAACTCCGCGCACTTCGGCGCCTGCGGCTTCTATGCGCTGATGGCGGTCGAGGCCGGCCTGATCGGGATGGTCGCCACCTCGGCGAGCGGCATCCAGGTCGCGCCGACATTCGGCGCCCAGGCGAGGCTCGGCACCGACCCGATCGCTTTCGGCGCGCCGGGCCGGCCGGGCGAGCCGTTCCTGCTCGACATGGCGACCACCACCGTCGCCGCAGGAAAGATCCGCAACAAGGCCAACGAGAACCTGCCGACGCCGCTCGGCTGGCTGGTCACCGCCGAAGGCAAGCCCAGCACCGACCCGCGCGAGGTGAGCAAGGGCGGCTTCATGACGCCGCTCGGAGGAACGCCGGAGGGCAGCAGCCACAAGGGCTACGGCCTGTCGTCGATGGTGAACATCCTGTCGTCGGCGCTGAGCGGCGCCACCATGATCACCGACCCCATGCACACCAAAAAGCCGGGCACGCAGGACATCGGCCACTTCATGCTGGCGCTCGATCCCGGCATCTTCCGCGACCCGAAGAAGTTCCGCGAGGACGTCGCCGCCTTCTGCGACGCGCTGCGCACCACCAAGCCCGCCGATCCCGATCGTCCCGTGATGGTGGCGGGCGACCCCGAGCGGCGCACGGCCGCCCAGCGCCTCAAGACCGGCATTCCTGTCGGCCCTGGCCTGCTCGCCAAGGTGCGCGAGGTGGCGCTCGCCTCGGGCGCGCCGTGGATCATGACGAACTGAGGCCTACAGCTCGACCGCATGCTCGCCGCGCGCCTTGCGCGGCACCGTCCGCATCAGCGAAAGCGCGCCGGCAAGGATGCCGAGGACACCGAGCATCAGGATCACGAGGCGGCTGGCGAACACGAGCATCTCGGCCGAGGCATCGACCGTGATGCCGTTGGATCCGGGCGCGGCAGCGAGGCCGAGCGCCAGCACGGTGGAGGCGCCGACGATGCCGGTGCTGATGCCGAGGTAGCGCACCACGTTCAACAGGCTGCCGGCCTCGCCGGTCAGCTCCTCGGGCGCCGTCGCCATGATGGCGCTGCTGTTGGGCGAGATGAAAAGCCCCTGCCCTATGCCGAAGATCGCCAGCGCCAGCATGACCAGCGGCATGTTCGCCGCCTTGCCGTCGAGGAAGAC